>CBFDBW010000323.1:0-3842 GCA_965603145.1 uncultured Syntrophobacterales bacterium | reverse complement strand
AATAGGATAAAGAGAAATGCGTCTCGTTATCCTTGAAACCAGCAGTACTTGATGCCACCAGGGTCACAGCTACATTTGCAGGGGAGAGGGGGTTTTTCGACTTTTTACGAGACCATCAATAATAAAGGCTGACATACACGCCAATCAAGATGTCAGACACCTCTCAGGTCACTGGCAGCCGCTCGGCCGGGTACCGCAGGTACCGTTCCTCCTCCACTACACGCCGGATGCGGTCCACTGCCTCCCACACTTCAGCAAATGACGTATAGAGGGGAGCCAGGCCCAGCCGGATGTTGTCTGGCTCCCGGAAATCGGGCAGGACCCTCATCTCCTCGATCAGCGCACGGTTGATGCGGTACCCTTCCGGATGGCGGATGCTCACATGAGAGCCCCGTCGGGCTGGATCTCGTGGCGAGCCCAGCACAAATCCTAACGGCACCAGCACCGTATCCACCAGGTAGACAAGGTAGGAGGTCAGCCGTACCGATTTGAGGCGGATGCGGTTGATACCAGCATCCAGGACGAGATCAAGGGCCGATTCCATCCCCAGGAGTGAGATGATGGGCGGGGTTCCAACCAGAAACCGCTTGATCCCCTCCGCTGGTTTGTACTCCAGGTCAAAATCAAAGGGAGAACGCTGGCCGAACCAGCCCCAAATCGGGGAGATTGCCTCCTCCTGTAAATCGCTCCTGACGTACAGGAAGGCCGGCGCACCTGGCCCACCGTTGATATACTTGTAGGTACACCCGACCGCCAGGTCCACTCCCCAACGGTCCATCTCCATCGGTACTGCACCTACAGAGTGGCTCAGGTCCCATAGGACCAGCGCCCCCACCTGGTGCGCCCGCTCTGTAATCGCTGCTGCATCATAGAGAAAGCTGCTCTTGAACGTGACATGGGATAGGGTGACCAGCGCCGTCCGCTCGTCTATGGTGTCAAAGAGGGCCTGCTGGTCCACTGTGATACCGTCAGCCGAGGGAACCATGTGGAGGTGATGACGGTTGCCCAACAAGCGGATACAACCCTGAAGTATGTAGAGATCGGAGGGGAAGTTCAGCGCGTCGCTTACGATGCGCTCCCGCCCTGGTCGCATCGCCAGCGCGGCCATGGTTAGCTTGAAGAGGTTGACCGAGGTGGAGTCGCTAACCACTACCTGGACCGGCCTTGCGCCTACCAGTTGGGCAATCTTCTCCCCAACCCGGGCCGGGGCTTCGTACCAGCCAGCATTCCAGCCTCTGATAAGCTCACCTCCCCACTCCTCCTCAACCGCCTTTTGCACCCGCACTACCGTCCGGTGGGCCAAACGTCCCAGGGAGTTGCCATCCAGATAGATCAAGTCCGGCTCAGCGAAGATGAAGGCCTCCCTGAAAGAGGCTAGTTCATCCTCCGCATCCAGACCCCGGGCAAACGCCGGCCCAGGTTCAAAGCCCAACTCCTCCATATATTGTCCCCTCAATTAATTAGATGGCTCTGGCATCCCTCGGCCCGCCGGATGCGGTCCACCGCCTCCCACACTTCAGCAAAAGAGGTATACAGAAGCTCACCGGAAATCTACAACCTACTCAATTCCTCACTGTAGGCAAAGTCAGCAGCCACACCCCCGGTATGGATAAAAAGTAGGGTATCCTTTTTGGTAAAGTGACCCTTGTTAATAAGGTCTATGAGGCCAGACATGGCCTTCCCAGTATATACCGGATCAAGAAAAATCGCCTCGGTTTGTGCCACCATTCGGATCGCCTCAACACATTCCTTTGTGGGTATGCCGTAGCCTTGACCTATATAATCATCGTAAACCGTTACCTCATCCGGGGTTATGGCTACATCCAGACCCAGTAATCTGGCGGTCTCATTGGCGTGATCAACAACCACATTGATAGCCTCGATTTTCTCTCTCAAGACGCTAATACCAACCACATCAAGAGGCACTCTGAGTTGTTTGAACCCGAGAACCAATCCTGCCTGGGTACCCCCTCCGCCATTGGCCAAAACTACATAGTGAACATCTATTTTTTTATCCTTTAACTGTTGGCTCATCTCTTCAGCTGCGTTAACCCAACCAGCGGTTCCCAGAGGGAACTCAGCTCCGGCCGCGATTACCAGGGGATTGCGTCCCTTGCTGCGCAGCTCGTCAGCCAGCTCGTTCATCTTCTTGGGCATAGTGGTAAACATTTCACCTGGACCGCTCACCTCAAGGATGGTGACCGTTGAATTGAGGATATTGTGTAGCAGGAGATTGCCCTGAGTCTCTACATGAACACCCTTGACCAGTACCAGATAGGGCTCCATCCCGAACTTGCGGGCAGCAGCTGCCATCTGCAAGGCAAAATTAGACTGCGAACTCCCGCTTGTTATCAGGGTATCAACCCCTCTTTTTTCAGCATCGGCCAGCACATACTCCAGCTTGCGGCACTTATTGCCTCCCAAAGCGAGCCCAGTCAGATCATCGCGCTTGACGAATATGCGAGGCCCCCCAAGAGTGGCTGAAAGACCGGGTAATTCATGAAGAGGGGTTGGCCAGTGTCCCAAGGCAACCCGCGGCAACTGTACTATTGACATAATGCACCTCCTTTCCGGATCCTAGCGGCTGCATACCATTGTTAAGGGTTATTATCTTCGGATAATCCTATCCTGGCAATAAGTCACAAAAACAAAAGGAGTCCCTTAAGACCACTTCGCCAGTAGATACGTTTATTCTTTGTTTAAAGATCGGTCCATCAAAAACAAAGGAATGGAACTCTCCGTTTTCTCCGTTGGGATCAACATGTGGAGGAAGGCTCAAAACAAAATCATCATTAATCAGTCTCCCAGCAAAAGAGGAATCGAGAACTTTTGAGTCAACACAGGTGACCATAGCCTTAAACCCTAAATCTATGAACCTTCTTATCAGTTCTGTTGTGTCCCTTTTCCAAAGTGGAAAAATTGCCTTCATTCCTATCTGGGCCAGTTTTTCCTCACGATATCTTCTTACATCTTCCAGGAAGATATCACCAAAGACAACAGAATTGATGTCTTCATCCTGATATCCCAAGAGCACCTCTTTCATCCTCGACTCATAGTCTTTACCTGTGGAGTTTTTTGGGATATAGACTTTCTGGAGAGGTAAGCCTAAAGATTCCGCTTGCTGTTCAAGCAAGGTCCTTCGAACACCATGCATACTGACCCTATCGTAGCCATCTGTAACAGTGGTCAACAGGGCGACGATTTCGCAAGCCTTTGCTTCCTGAATATAGTAGTGGGCCAAGGAGCTGTCTTTTCCACCACTCCACGACAAAAGGATCTTTTCTTTCATAACAGAACGAAATTCTTACTGAGCACCCTGGTTCGTGAATTAGATTACCTATTCTGACCTTAGACACTCATGAGTTTCTCTCGCCCGCTCTCTCCCGCAGTAAGGTGCTGGAGATCGCTTGAGCTCACAGAGTTCACAGAGACAAAAGAATACCCGTGATCAATTACCTCTGTCATTATATGTCAGCGCTGCCATTCTCCCCTCTCTTTGAGAACATCCCGGTAAACCTCAAGCGCCTCGTTAACCGCGGGCATACCTGCGTAGGTGGCAACCTGGAAGAATACCTCTGCCAGTTTTTTGGGGTCACAGCCAACGTTCAAGGCTGCATTTATGTGGAGTTTCAGTTCATCGCTGGCACGGATTGCTGCCAGCATGGCACATGCAACCATCTGTCTTTCCGGCAATGTGAGGACAGTTCGGGAATACAGGTTACCGGTTATAAACTTGGAGAAATCCTTGGCCAGATCCCTGTCGAATTCCCTCCACATCAGATAAGGGGGATCCATCTTGATGCCTTTACCGAAGAGTTTATTTGCTGTTTCCTGAGTCCTTT
>CBFDBW010000322.1:0-3860 GCA_965603145.1 uncultured Syntrophobacterales bacterium | reverse complement strand
CCGCGTCATTTTGCATATGGAATAACCATTTTGTTCAAGTAAATGGGCCTCGGCTCTATCTCTCCCATTTTTCCTTGTAGTCCCGTCCTAAAAATGCCCGCTGCACTTCGTCATCTTCCAGAAGGTCCTCAGGACTCCCCTCAAGAACAATGCGGCCAGCCTCCAGGACGTAACCGCGATCGCAGACCTCCAGGGCAGCCAAGGCGTTCTGTTCCACCAAAAGTATAGTGGTCCCATTGTCCCGGAGCTCACGGGTCACACGAAAAATCTCCTCCGCCACTAATGGTGCCAATCCCAACGAAGGTTCGTCAAGGAGAAGCATTCTGGGTCTTGCCATGAGGGCCCGGGCGATGGACAACATCTGCTGCTCGCCGCCACTCAGAGTGCCTGCCCTCTGCCGGGCTCGCTCTTCCAGGATGGGGAAAAGGGTGTATATTTCTTGGAGCTGGGAGCTGGCCATACGTTTCTGCTCTTTCCTGGGCAGACAGTAGGATCCCAATTCGAGGTTCTCAGTGACAGTCATGGAGTTGAAGATTTGCCTCTGCTCTGGCACTTGCAGCAAGCCAAGACGAACCATCTTATTCGGTTCCAGTTTCTGAATTTCCTGACGCTCGAAGGCGATGGTGCCGGAACTGGCTGGGTGAATGCCGCTGATTACGTTGAGCAATGTGCTCTTGCCGGCTCCATTGCCGCCAATAAGTGACACCACCTCTCCCTGTTTGACATGAAAGGTCACCCGGCGCAGAACTTGTATGTTGCCGTAGTATGCGGATACGTTCTTAACGCGAAGCATCACGAAACTCGCAAAGCGCAGAGCGCATGTCGCATAGCGTGTGACATAGGACTGATAAATGATTTTAAAAACAGATTTCTCAGCATCAGTAGTCCGTTGCTCAAATCGTTCAAGCCGTAGGGCGGGTCACTGCACCCGCCTTAAAACCTCTCACCTTAATACCTTCTTTTTTTGGCCGGTACGGTGACCGGCCCTACAATCTCCAAATTCGAAATTGGCAATCCTTAATGTTTTACCCTATGCTCCATGCCCCATGCTCTATGCTTTTGACACAACGGACGCTCTGCGCTTAGCGCTCTGCGTCCCTCCCAAATACGCCTTAATCACCTCCGGATTGCTCTGAACTTCCTCGGGTAACCCTTCGGCGATCTTCATACCGTGGTGCAAAACCACGACTCTATGCGCTATGCTCATTACCAGGTTCATGTCATGCTCTACCAGAAGAATGGTCAGACCGTATTGCCGTAAGCCTTGAATAATATCACCCATTTCCTCGGTTTCTCGGATATTGAGACCAGCGGCTGGTTCGTCCAAAAGCAGCAAACGAGGTTTGGACACTACAGAACGGGCAATTTCCAGACACCTTTGCTCTTTCAGGCTAATGCTGTCAGCTTTCCTTTCGGCCAGATGCTCGATGTCTAACTGCTCCAGCGTTTCTCTGGCCTGATTGGCAGCGCTCTGCTCCTCTCGCCGTTCTCCGGGCAAGTGTAGCATACCTTTGACAAAACCGCTGCTCAACCGGTGGTGTAGCCCCAATAACACATTTTCCAGTACTGTCATCTCCTGAAATATTTGGACTGACTGAAAAGTTCGGGCGATTTTCTTGCTGGCTATCTGGTATGGCTTCATGCCAGTGATGTTCTCGCCATTCAGCAGAATCTGTCCAGTGGTTGGTGGATAAACCCCTGAAATCAAATTAAAAAGTGTGGTTTTACCTGCGCCGTTTGGGCCAATGAGGGATACAATTTCTCCGGAGTTTACAGCGAATGAGACCCCTGCAATTGCCAGCAGACCGTCGAATTGCTTGTTAATTCCTTGGAGCTGTAGTAGGGTGCCGTTCGTTTTCATGGTTTTTTCGAGTAAGAGCCTATTCCGGTATCAGGACTCTGTCTGATCGCTTCTTAGACCAAAGCTTTACTAGCCCCGGTAACAAACCCTCCGGGAAAAACACCAACACTCCCATTAAAATCACGCCATAGAGCAGGAGAGCATAATCACGCATGCCATGAAGCACTTCCGGCAAAGCCGTAAGCACCGCCGCCCCCAATAAACCTCCCCAAAGATTTCCAATGCCGCCCACCACCACCATGGTTACGATCTGAATAGAATAAAAAATGTCGAAGGTCTTGGGACTGATAAACGAAAGGTAATGCGCATAAAGGCTTCCAGCCAAAGAGGCATAGGCAGCACTGATCGCAAAAATGATGACTTTATACCTCTCAGTGTTCACTCCCATGGCATTGGCGACAAGTTCATTTTCATGAATTGCACGCAGAGCACGGCCCACGCGTGAATCAACCAGATTAAGAGAAAAAATGAAAATGATGAGAAAAAGCGGCCAAATCAACCAGTAAAAGTGAAAGTCACCCTGGATGGGGAAGGATCCCAGGTGGAGAGGAGGAATTTCAGCGAAACCGGATGGTCCGCCAGTCCAATGCTCCATCTGGACCATCAGGATGTAAAGGATAATGTTGAAGCCCAGGGTTGCCATAACCAGGTAGTGACCAGCAAGCCGAAGAGTTGGTACACCCAGCACATAGGCAACCACACCAGTAAAGACCATTACCAGAACGAGAGTCGGCCAGGGCGGTGCGTTGTACATAGCGGTGAGGATGGCTGACAAGTACGCTCCCATGCCGAAAAACGCTGCATGGCCTAACGAGATTTGACCGGCAAAACCGATTAACAGGTTCAACCCCAGGACTATGAGTGCGTTGATAGCAATAATGTTGAGTACCAGAAGGTAATAGCTCCCTTTGACCACCAGGGGAAGAAGGGCTACCACCGAGGCCAGAGCGCAAAAAGAGATCCATTTTTTGCGGGTTTTAGACATAACTAAAAAGTCCGTGGTCAGTGATCCGTAGTGTCTAAAGCATAGGGCATAGGGCATGGAGCATAGGGTATGAAGTGATTTTTTAACGCTATGCGCTTAGCGCTCTGCTCTATGCTTTTTCTATACTCTTTTAACTTCTTCTTTCCCGAACAACCCTGTAGGCCTGACAAAGAGGACCAGCAGCAGTACGAGGAAAGCAAAAGCATCCTTGTAAGCAGAGGAAATAAAGCCGGCGCCAAAGGATTCCAGGGTGCCAAGGAGCAAGCCGCCGACGATTGCCCCTTTCATGCTGCCGTAACCACCTAATATTGCCGCGGAGAATCCTTTTAAGGCCAGCATAACCCCAGCGCTGTATGACATTGTGGTAATAGGGGTAATAATGATGCCGGCCACCGCTCCAATGCCACCACTTAAAACAAAGGCAAGCATTGTCATGCGATGGACGGCAATACCAATGAGAGCAGCCCCCCTGCGGTTTTCAGCTACTGCCCTCATGGCTTTCCCTACCATGGTCTTGTTGAAAAAGAAGCCGAGTAAAACAACCACCAGAAGCATGATTGCGAGAATCCAAAGGGTCTGCGGTAAGATGGCAGCATGGCCCCAAACAAGAGGATCATCCCCGGAAAAAGGCGGCAGGATACGTGGAGTTTTGCCCCAGATCAACATGGCCACTTCCCGCATGGTTATAGATGCACCCACGGTGATCATTACCAGGATGAGAATATTGTTCGATCGTGCTTTCCGCACAGGCCCAATTTCCATGAGCCAGCCCACTCCCATCACAATCAGGACCGCCAGAGGAAATGCCACAAATACGGGCATTCCCACACCTCGAGTGAAGCTGATCATGGTCATTGCCCCCAGCATAACGAATTCGCCTTGGGCGAAGTTAACGATGCCGGTGGCGTTATGGATGATGCCAAAGCCCAAGGCAATAAGAGCATAAATACTGCCGCTGGTAATGCCTGAGACCAGAAACTGTGGGAGTTGATTCCAGATCATTAGATGAAAGTG
>CBFDBW010000321.1:0-3861 GCA_965603145.1 uncultured Syntrophobacterales bacterium | reverse complement strand
GACTTTACGGCCTTGACAGGTTCTTACTGGTTAGGTAAAAAGAAAAGTTGTGGGAGACGCCCTGGTTGCAAGATGGCCGGGGCTTTCCATTTTTCCTTACCAACCACATTATAGGAGGGAGCCACCTATGGAGCGCTTTCCCATAACTCGGGAAGGATATAATCGTTTGCGCACCGAGTTGCAACGCCTTGAGAGGGAAGAACGGCCTCGAGTTATCCAGGCGATAGCAGAGGCTCGTGAGCATGGCGACATCAGTGAAAATGCTGAGTTTGAGGCAGCCAAGGAAAGGCAGGGTTTAGTTGAGGGCAAAATCAACGATCTTCATTCTAAGCTCGGCCAGTGTGAGATAGTTGAGGTGTCGGAGGGCTCAGTTGACCGAGTGATCTTCGGTAGTACAGTGGACCTGGAAGACCTTGATACCGGAGAAGAAGCGCGGTACCGCCTAGTGGGACCATATGAAGCAGATCTGGCTCAAGGAACGATTTCAGTGACATCACCCATCGGCCAGGCCCTGATAGGCAAAGAGGCTGGAGATGATGTTAGGGTTCAAACCCCTGGTGGCGTAAAAAACCTCGAAATCCGTGATATCGATTATGCGGAACAATCATAAAGAGCTGGCTAGTCTGGAAAAACTAAAGCAGATTCTGGAGACGTTGACAGAAGAGGTGTCACCGCTTTTTCCGGATGATTCAGCCCAACTGAGTTCATGGCGTCGCAGCCTCGAAGCCGTATCTGAGTCTCTACAAGATCAGACTTTGAGGATCGCTGTTGTGGGGCCGGTTAAATCCGGCAAGAGCACTTTCATAAATTCAATGCAGGGTCGAGATCTGCTCAAGAGGGGCGCTGGAATCGTTACCGCCTTTATCACCCGCATTCGTGTGGGCCCGGAGGAGAAGGGGTGGGTTGAAATCAAGTCCTGGGAAGAAATAAATGCAGAAGTCAATGAGGCTCTGTCTATGGTGGCGTTGCCACGAGGCTTTGAAGGAATTGAGTCCATAGACCTGCGCCGGGATGAGGATCGCCACACCCTGCGCCAGTTCATCCAGGAGCTCAAACAGGATAGCCTGACAGGCCGCGAAACATTCGATCCCAACATAGTTCTGATCAACGGTTATTTGAACGGATATGGTACGCTGAGCGCCCACGTCAAGGATGAGCCGGTTCTGTTGGAATTCGATGCAGATGAGCTTGATCGACACCAGGATTTTGTCAGCCAGGAATCACAGGCAGTATACCTTCGGGATATGGAACTGCAATTACCCATATCGTGGTTGGGGGAGATGGTGGAAATCGGTGACTGTCAGGGTAGTGATTCACCCAATCCCCTCCATTTTGCCATGCTGCAGGAATACCTGCTCAGCAGTCACTGCATCCTCTACCTCATCAGCAGCCGGGTAGGGATTCGGCAGGCTGACCTGAAACTCATCGAAGCCATAAAGATACTCCGACTGCTGCCGCAGACCCTCTTCATTGTAAATGTTGATTTGGACGAACACGGCGACATGGAGAGCCTGGAAGGACTTCAGGAGAGGATTGCTGAAGAGCTTGGTCTGCTGGTGCCAGAAGCCGAGATTTACGCTTTCTCTGCCCTGTTTCAGCTACTGGAGACAGCAAACAGTACGGACGAGTTGTCTCCACGGTAAGGGAGGCGGTTGGAGGGCTGGTATGAAGAGCAGGCAATGGTGGAGCTCTCGCGCCTTGGGTATGAGGTTTTTTGTAATGATTTAAAAATGTTGGTGAATCGTGAACGAGGTCGAGTTCTTTACGGGTCCGTTTTGAGCCACCTGCAACGGGTTAGCCAGAGCATGAAAGACTCGGTTAATACCCGGCAGAGACTACTGTCCAGAGACCAGGCAGAACTCGAGGCCTTGGCTGATGAGGTCAAAGTCCGCCAACAATCTGTGAAGGCGGCTCTTAGCACTGTTGAACATACCTTAGACGGGTTGCGCAATTCATTGAAGGAACAAGTCAGGTCTGCGGTTGATTCCTATTTTGACACCAAGTACGGCCCTATCATCACTGACACCATGCAATTGGTCGAAAACTATCAGGTGGACAGTTTTGGGCAGGGCAAACCGGAGGAAGCCAGGAAGTGGCTCACCAATCTTTACCTGTTTTACCAGGACTTTAGGCAGACGCTATCCCGGCATATCATCGACAAGGTCAATCTCAGAATTATCGACTTTGCCAAAAGCGAGGAAGAGCAGATCGAAAAAAAACTTATGGAGACGGCTACTGGCTACTGGGATCTGCTGGGGCAGGCGCTTCGACAATACCAGAAAACCTTAACAGACTCTGGTTTAACGCTGAGCCAGGTGGCACCAGAAACAATGCCGCAGCCGCAGAAGCCAGGGATAACACCGCCACCCTTTTCTGCTTTTATCCAGCGTTCTGAGGCCTTAGGCCGGGGATCTCTATTGCTCAGGTTCGGTTTGAGACGATTGCGTCACCTTTTCTCAGGACTGAAGAGTCGGGTTCTCCGTCGGGACACAACAGAAATGGCAGGGTCTAACGAAGAGGTGTTTCGGGAAGCCATTGTTCTCGTCAAGAAAGAAACTCAGAAAGAGCTGCTCAGCTCCTTTAGAGACTATCGCCAAAACTTGAAGTTTGCCTATCTTTTTACCTTCACAGAGATGTACACTCAGGCCCTTATCCAGTTATTTCGAGATTTTGGCGATGCGACCATGGTTGATATCAGCCACATTCAGGAGGCGGCCCACAAAAGGGTTAGCAGCCAGAGTGATGCCACAGAGGATTTGGCCATTGTCAACCACCGTTTGCAGTACGCCGAAGAGAACTTGCGCCAGCTAGCAGAAAATTTGGAGATCTAGTGCTGGCGAGCAGGGGGTTTGAAAGGACGTGCCAGCCCTGTAGGAAAGAAGCAATCCAACAAACAAAGTGACGCGGCGACGCGGAGCAAGAAAAATGCAAGAGAAAGATAGCTTATACTGAAAGAGTCCATATCTCCTTTTCCAAATTCGAATCAGGCCATCATGAATTGGTTACTATTCATTCTTTAATGCTTGTCGCTTTTGGGTTTTTAATCCCCGCGTCTCCCATTCCCCGAGTCTCCGTGTCGCTTCATAGGCGGGCCTATACTGCGTAATAGATGACGACAAGTAGTTGTTAGCATGATCAGACCGGTGCATTCAAAAGACTTCGATGAGCTTTTGCAGATTGAAGCTCAGGCTTTTCCTAAGTCTCAATACGACCGTGAGGAATTATGGCTCCTCTCTCTGAAGTACCCACACACCTTTCTTGTAACTGTTAGTAATCAAATAGACGGCTACATTGTGTTCAGACCAGATGGGCACATAATTTCCATGGCTGTAAGACCTCATAAGAGGCGCGTGGGCATCGGTACCAGATTGGTACAGAAGGTCATTGGTCACTGCAGTGGAAAATCCCTCCGCCTCGAAGTTAGGGTAAGTAACGTAGGGGCCCAGAGGTTCTACCTGAATCTTGGTTTTCGCCTTAAGGCAAGAATAGACGGCTATTACCACGATCACGAGGACGCTTTCGTAATGGAGCGTGCTGCCAGCGGCAGTGGTGAACTTCCAGACAAGTGATGCAGAGTGGACTCTAACGATTATTGAATATCGATATTCTGCGGTTTAAAATATCATCTACTAGGTTTCATAGGGGGTGGGCCGGGCGTCAGTAATGAGCTCCTGATGTTTTTTATAGGCCTCCTCTACGTAACCAGGTATGTGGAAGAGGGCTTGGAGGAAGGAAGGGGAAAGGTACAGGAGTTTCAAGTCTTGTTTCTGCAACCTTTCCTTCAGATCCAGGGTCCGCGGATCAAGTTTTTTTGAAGCCAGAATGAAGCTGTGCATTGCATGAAACGAGGGCATCATGTAG
>CBFDBW010000320.1:0-3876 GCA_965603145.1 uncultured Syntrophobacterales bacterium | reverse complement strand
GCCCAGGGGAATCTCCCGCAATGCTGCCCAAACCATTAGCTGGAAGGGGGTGCCCTGAAGATCCAGGGCATGGCTCAGACGCTTCGTTTCACCTGAGAAAAACTGTTCTAAAACGTCGATGGCCGGGACTAAAGGCAGTGCATTTTCTTGCACCACATAGTTGGGCTTTTTCCGCAACTGGGATATTAGGTTTGAGATATCCTTGCCATGCAAGAACTGGCATGAACAGATACCTTTTTCAGTACCAGCCAGAAACAAGGGGCCCCAGGGGGAGGCGAGTCGGGTGTAATAGATTGCCCTTCGCATGGCTCTCATCCTCATTGGCCAAATGGTTTCAACGGTCACGTGTCCAAAATAAAATCAGTAATATATGGATTTGTCTCCTTCTCTCGCCCCAGGGTTGAGGTGGGTTGATCACCGTAGTCATGCCCTGGCCAAATCACTGTTTCTCCCGGAAGGGGCAGCAGTTTTTCCTCGATGGATTTGAGCAGAGTCTCCATGGAACCCCCCGGCAGATCGGTGCGGCCGACGGCTCCAACAAATAGAGTGTCACCGGTGATAAGATTATTTTCCACCAGCACACATACGGCTCCCGGAGTATGTCCTGGCGTGTGGATGAAATCCAGGGTCAGTTTGCCCAGGGGAAGTCTGTAACCGTCAGTGATCCGAATATCAACCGGTGGCGCAGCTGAAAGCCCGAATGCCGCGGCCCAAGCCTTGGCCTCCTCGGTAGTAAACAAATCGTCATCCAGCTCGTGCATCACTGTTTTGGCACCAGTGCGGCGAGCCAGGAGCTGATTGCCAAAGGTGTGATCGGCATGGCCATGGGTGTTAATAATGTAGGAAAGATGGAGATCCTTTTCCTCGAGAACCGAGATAATTTTCTCTATGTCATCTTCGTCGCCTGCAGGATCAATAGCTGCGGCCTCCCGGGTCTCGTCACAAGCAACCAGGTAGCAGAATACTTCCATCTCACCCACCGTGATCTGTTCAATGATCATAATGAATCCTCCTCAATATCAGTCCACTACAATTTTGAAAGGTATATTGCCAACATTCTTCAGGCAATTGAAAATCCACAGGAACTCTTCCCTAAAGCGTTCGTAATCAGAAGGGTTGGCATAGCGGTTGGGTCCACCACTCAGCAAAGGTGCTATGTCATCTCGCCATTTATAGCCCAGCTTCTCGAAGAGTTGCTTGAGAAACCGATTGAGTTTCTGGCTCGACCTCGAGCTGCCTGAATTCTCCAAGAACCACCGGCGGGGTGCAAATCGGTCTCGATGAGTTAAAACGAAGGCGATGGCCTCAGGGAGTTCATTGTCGGTCACCGCCATACCAGTTTGTGCATTAAAGATGTCCAGATGGGTCCCGGGCATGGATGAAGAGATGACGCAAGGTAGATCGGACCGGAAGTATTCATACAAGCTTCGGCAACCATTCTCATTGAGTGATAGGTGAACGCCCATTTTACATCCACCGAGTTGGCTCGGAATGTCTTGCCTCAATATGTTTGCCATCACGGTTACCCGACCTTCCAGTCCCGCCCGGCTAACCAGGCTCTTGAAATGAGCCACGTTCTTCTCCCGGCCCCTTCCGAGAAAGAGAGCTTTTGTATCCTTCAGGAGCTGATGTTGGAGTAGTTCTAACATCAGTCCATGTCTTTTACGAGGGATGTCGTCGTAGGTGCCGTTAAAAACGAGGTCGTATTCCTGCCGTTGATCAAGCACCACCGCATCATTTTCTGAGAGATAGTCTCCGTGGGCCAAAGGGGTAGGCATCATCTGAGGTTGGCTATTGAGAAAAAGGATGTCGTCGGCGCTGCCAACCCCAAGAACACATGCATCTTCCGCCGTGCATAAGTTTCGCAACCAGGTGTGACGAAAAACCACCCCCCATGGGGGTTCTACATAGAGTATATATCTGCGATTAAGCTGTCGAAATAACTTGGAATTAGCCATGAGATAGGGGAGCGCGAAAATCCGGAGAACCCCCTTTTCGTTTTCTTTACCCGGAGCTTTCAGGACCTGACAGAAGTGTCTTAGTTTATACTCTTTCTGCACCTTCTTCTGCAGTCTATCGGAGACTTTCTGTTTTTCTTCGGTCAAGAACGTTCTAATTTCCGCATCTTCTCGATACCGTCCTTCAACCTTGAACAAATTGGACCACTGTTTTGGAAAAGGTAACAAGGCGAGAAAGAATAGAGCCTGTCGCTGCAGAGAGCTATTTTTCTCGCCCTCGGCCAGTTCTCTCAGGATGTGATAGCGTTTCTGCAGACCTTGGTAAGGCCAACTTAAGCCTCTCGCCTCTTCCAGGATGGGGCGACCCCAGTAGAGCAAATAGGAAAGGGCAGAAAGCACGTTGCTTCGAAGTTTCCTGCAGAATAGAGGATCGAGACTGGTGAAAAGATCTCCTGAATCGATGAGAGAGAAAAATCTATCCACGGTCGCTATAGATTCGCGAGCTTTCTCTCCTTGAGTCATTCCGCTCCCTCGTGGCCACCGTTCTCACAGAACTCAGGATATTGTTGGACGGTGGATGATGTCTGAGATCGGCGTAAAGGCTTTATCTGCAAGCCTATGGTTGGTGCAAACGTGGCAACCTTATACATAGATTACTGACCATGTCAACCGGCCCAGAGCCCAGGACTTCCCCATTTTTTCACCCTTATTATGTCAGACCCAAGGCCCAGCGGAAGGCTACTCCACAACGAGCAACTCGCGCCGGTTGTGGCAGTGTCCCTTTTGCAAAAGCACCAAATCTTCATGCTGGCTTTTGCAGGGATGAGATGGGTAAGGAGAGGTTGCTCGGATGCTCGTTGCTTCGTAGCCTCCCCCTTTGGCCTGTGTCGCTCAGAATATTCTTGGGGAAACTCCTGGCCAGGGCCGGGTTTAATTGGGCCATAAATTTCTTCTGCGGGCATTAAAAATCTTGACAGCCAAGTTCGAGCTACCTATGATGACCACCTGGTCATTTTGTTGTCCACCAATGGAGACACTCCCAATTCGCATGAAAGAGACCGCTCACGTCCGCCCAACCTTTACCAAGCTGCCCTTCGATAAAAAGGAGCGCATTCTGGATGCGGCCATAGATGAGTTTTCACGCTGTGGCTATGAGAAGGCCAGCATCAACCGGATGGTTGGGCGGCTTGGCATCGCTAAGGGTTCAATTTTTCAGTATTTCGGCAGCAAGAAGAATCTCTATTTTCACATTTTTGAATATGCTGTGAGGCTGGTGAAACGGAGCCTGAAAGGGGTGAAGGCCGAAACCGAGGGAGAGGACTTTTTCGTCCGCCTTGCCAAATCACTGCAGGCAGGAATTTACTTTATCCGTCATCACCCCAGGGTCTATAAGATTTACCTCAAAATGCTCTTCCAGGAGGATTTTCCTTTTAGAACCGACCTCCTCAAGACCATCCGCTTGTTCTCCACAGACTACCTGAGGCCAATAATAGAGGAGGGAGTGGCCGAAGGTCAACTCAGGGAAGATCTTGATCCGGAGTTGGCAGCTTTTTTCCTTGACGCAGTGCTGGACCGCTTCCTTCAAGCTTACTGCGTGGCTTATATGGATTCCGGATTGGGGCTTTTTCAGGCGGACGAAAAGGCAATCGAGGCGAGGATAAAAGATTGCATTGAGATGGTGCGGTTGGGAATGGCCTCCCCTACGTAACTTGGGAGATTTAACCACGAAGAACACGAAGAGAATAAAGCTCAAAGAGAAAAGCAAATAGTAGGGGAGGGGTTTACCCCCGCCCGCCAAGACTCTCCAACGTAGACGACATAACAGGATTTAACCACCAAGGTCACAAAGGAAATAGCTCTTTGTGTCCTTTGTGGTGAACGCTCTGCGAGGTAATAAATAGAAGGTTTAGCAATGATT
>CBFDBW010000319.1:0-3912 GCA_965603145.1 uncultured Syntrophobacterales bacterium | reverse complement strand
CTTTTTTGCCGGTAACTTCCGGGGAATCCTTCGCGACGGGTTGGGGGCTATCTTTTAGATCGGGGCGCTGATCCCCAGGCGGAGTCAAGGTTGAGCCAGGGGATTCATCGACACTACGTACATGCAGATCTCTTTGAGGAAAGGGGATCTCTATTCCCTCCGACCGGAATCTGCGGTCGATTGTCTGATTAAGCTCACTTAGTATCCGATTTCTGACAAGAAATTCTCTGACCCAAATGCGGAGTTCGAAATTAAGCGAGCTGTCACCAAAATCCCTGAAGAGAACCGCCGGGGGAGGATCGCTGAGCACCGACAGATTAGATTTTGCAATTTCCTTGAGTATCCGCATAACCAGCGGAACATCAGAACCATAGGCTACTCCCACCGGTATTCTGAGCCGCACACGTCTTTCGGAAAGAGTCCAGTTGGTCACCTGGTTGGTAATGAGATCGCTATTGGGGATGACAATCTCCGCATTATTGCGGGTTGTAACCACGGTTGCACGAAGGCCGATCTTTTTAACCGTACACGGGAGATCAACCAGTTGGATCATGTCACCTACCCTGATGGGGCGCTCAAACAGCAGCATGATACCGCTGGCAAAGTTATTGACGATAGCTTGCAGGCCAAAGCCGACTCCGATTCCTATCGCACCTCCAAGGATGGTAAGGTTTGTGAGTGTGAATCCAAGTGCCGCAAGCGCCAGTAAAAAACCTACCAAGATAAGAGAGTACTGGATCAATCGGGATATTGACAAACCCACTCCAGGTTCAACCTGGCGCCTGGGGAATACCTCCTCCAACAACAGAGTCTGTAGAGCAGAAGATGCGACAAACGAGCCGTAAAGAAGAGCAGCCGCGGCAAGCAACAGCCCCAAGGAAATCCGGTGGGATCCCAGCGTGACGCCCAATGATAGAATTCCTTTGAATGCCTCAAGAGGGCTGTCGTACACGTGCCAGAATGTGAGGATGGCCACAAGGATGAAAGACCCTATAAAGAGGTTAATGAAGAGTGCAGATTTAGCGGCGATGCTTGAGCCGTGGTTGCGAAAAACCGATATGTTTTGAAGGCGAGATCTGTAAACAGCCCAATCCAAACCGCCCCGTGCAAGGAGCATTAACAGCCAACCTATCAGTACGTAGCCGAACGTTTCGAGCGAGGCATCCAGGAGCTCCACGGCCCAGTCTGCCTGCCCACTCACCTCAACAAGCGCTACAATCATGAAGAGCAGACTTCCAAGGCCCAGCCCGTAAGTATACCAGGGCGAGTCCTTGCGACGACGACCCTCCCGAGCGAGCCACAGGCAAAGGATTGAGCCAACCAGGGCAACGACGAAGACATACAGCCGGAAAAGCGGCAGTGGCAGGCTCAACATGTAGAATAACTGGTTAGTGATCATGATGAAAGCCACCCCATAAATGAGCAACCTGTGCGTGGATCTGCTCACGAAGACTCCAAGCACGCGAGCAACAGCGATCCAGCCGAAAACCCGCACTAACAAATGCCATGTAGGTGGAAGCGACGTATAGAGTGCCGTGAGGGTTGCGAGACTGACGACCACGCCGAGGGCAAAGGGTCGCTTGGCCAAGGAGCGCAACTGGTCCGACTCCTCCAGGGACTGGCGAGAACGCAAGAACACAGCGGCCAGAGCTAGGGCGAGGAAAATCTGCAGAAAAATCACCCAGCCCTGCCGCGCAAAGAACTGCCTGTCTGGCAAGGTTGCGGCGCTGATTCCTTGTCGCAGTTCGTGCCCTAATCCCAATGAAAATTGTGCAAAGTATCGAGAAGAGAACATCGGCGGGGATGATTCTGTCGAGACCACTGCGCGTCTGTCCGAAATCAGATCATTCACCTCCGAAACAAGTGAATATGTTCTGGCCTGCAGGTCACCTCCCTTTATCTCTGCTGTGAGCAACGGCTCCAAATGTTGGGAGATTGTCGTACGCGCCTTGGAAATCGTTTCTTGGGCTCTGGCAAAAGTGGACTGCACTGCACGAATTTGCAGATCTTCATCCGGAGAAGCTTGCCATTGGGACCATTGTTTCTTCTCTTTCGACCACTCACTTCTTAAAGCTGAAACTTGCCTAAGGCTTGCAGTAACGGGCTCTAAGGTGTTTTCCAAGAAATCTCTTTCCTGCTGTAATGCCGTTCTGAGCTGGATAAACTGGAAGTAGCTCGTGGTCTCCGCAGTTTTCAGCTCCTTTAATCGGCTGGAAAGATCACTCAACCTTTTCTCTGTACTGCGGAAGCTAGTCTCAGCCGCAGATGGATCGAAAAGTCCTTCCAAGCTTTCTTCTAGATCGGTCAAGCGCTTCGACAGTTCTGCTGCCTTGAGGACAAGATCAGCCAGGCCTGGTTCTGAGCCTACTGCCTGTACCGCTGCGGCCCCAGTTGCAGGCTTGGAGGTTTGGACGATATCCTTGGCGTAGGCTAACTGCCCGAAGCACAGGGTGGCAACCAGGGCGAGGATGGCCCCTACCTGCATAAAGCAGATAGGATGAAGGAGATTCTTCTGGAACCATTGAGCCACGGATGTCATGAGCATCGAAATGCTCTGGGGGTGTGTTGAATTCGCCATTGCTGATTTCCTTCTCAAGTTTTTGGGCTTCTTCTTTGAGGTTAATACCGAGCAACCGCGGCGCCACCCGGCTGGTGAAAAAGATAACGGTTAACCTGCCGATCAGGTAAGTGCTGACGGCGGTGACCGCAATATTGCTCACCAGTTTCTTGACCTTATCCGCTGCCAGCGCGCAACCGCTGCAAGGCGAGAGTCTCCCCTTTTCTTTTTGCCGGGGCTTCTCTCGATTTTGTCGAGCAAGGGCCCACGGCTGAATAGATGCGAATTCTGTTCTATTGGTCGTATCTAAATCGAACGTCTGCATCGCGGAAGCGTACGTATTTCCCGCGGTTCTTTTTGAGGTCTTTCTTCTTAAAAGCAATGGTGGCCAGGGCCTCCCATAAAAATACCCAGCCGCCGATAAACAGCCCTTCCCCCAAAATGGTCAGGAGCATGTGTGCTTTAAGGACTTCCGCCAGACCAAATGCCGCAAAAAGAAATACAATGGAGGTCAACACATAGCGAAAAGCCCTGCGGTTGTATTCGCGCATTTCCCTTTTGACCAAATGAATGGAAAACGAGAAGTAGGTTCGAATGCCCGAGCGGATCAAGTCTTCTTTAGCCTGATCGCGTTCTTGGCGCGGTATATGAAAGCAGAGGATGATTGGGCATCGCAGGGGAATATCGGAGGCACATTCTTGCAGAAACCGATTCAGGTCGGGATCGAGGTCCCGGCGTTTGAATGGTGCTGGGTCCCATTCATTAAAGACATCGCGGTACACATCCAATGCAGCTTCGATCACATAGGCACCCGAGGCGGGATCCTGCCTGTATATCTGATTAAGGAAGTTTTTTTTGGGTTCAGGGCGCAAAGGGATTCACCCCCAAGGTCCATTTGCTTGACCGGACCCCAAACCACATTGACCGCGAAGTACAGGGTTCGATCCAAGGTATCGCCGGGCTGCACGCTCCGAGGGTCGACGTCCACCCAGCCGAAAGGGCTATCATTTTAGCCACTCTCGGGAGCTCAACAGTGGCGCTCAGGCGGTAAAAACGATCACCGGTCCGAGAAAGGTCAGGAGCAGGTTGGTAATCGCTTAGCTCACGGTGTCTCATGCGCATACCCCCTCGAACTCAATCCAACTCCGGCTGTGAAGACGCATCGATGGATGACGACGACTCGGTGCCCTTGTCCACAAGGAAGACCCAGATCGGAGCTGTTAGCAGGACCAGAATCAGGCACCACATGCCGGCTTCCGGCCCTGATCCGTAGATCGTACCCATGGAGAAGACGAGGGCGACGATGGCAACGGGCATGTAAGGACCGATACGAAAAGCGCGCGACACGGGGTGTC
>CBFDBW010000318.1:0-3916 GCA_965603145.1 uncultured Syntrophobacterales bacterium | reverse complement strand
ACGCCCGGACCAGGTATGGGAAAAAGAGAGTTGTCCAGAATCGGCGGCAAAAGATTCATGGTATCGAACACATCAGAAATAACTGCCGTGCCGGCCTCCATCAAAGTATGCAGAGCTACTTCCATTTTTTGACCTCCAGAGTAAGCTGAAATCCCAAACTCTAAGCACCAAATCCTAGGGTTTCAGGTGTCAGGAACAAGAAAAATAAAGGGTAAGACCTGAACACTGAAACCTTAATCTTTGTGATTTGTTGTCAGGAGATTATTTTGAATGAATAACCTTTAGCTTAGCGTCAATCAATTCTTTATGAGTGAGGCGCAGCAGATTAGCCAGTTTGTGGACCAGATAATCTTCATGCTTGTCAAGCTTGCCATCCGTAAATATGACTCTCCAAACCATCTCAATTATCTGAATCTTTTCATCCGTGGAATAATTCTGATTAATAAGTCTCGCAAACTTCCACAGGTCTATACTTCTCTTTAACTCTTCATTCGCAGTTTCAATGAGTGCAGCAGCATGTTCATCGGATAGATCATAATCTTTCTTTATAATATTGATGATACTCTCTCTTTCTGACTCGCTGAACTCGCCATCTATATGAGCCATCTCGAGCAAAAGAGCACATGTTGCTATCCGGACATCATGAGTTGTGGTTTCCTTCTCAGCTTCAGAAACGTCACTACTACTCTTGCCGAAAAACTTCTTCACGAGATCAATCATATCCTGGATTACCTCCTGGTACTAATGACCAATGCCAGATGAGAAACTAGGGACCCGCTTGCGGGCCTGAGCGGAGCGGAGCGAGCGCGAAGAAATGTGAAATCCCAAGCACCAAACCGGGGCCCCGCCCAGAGGGTGGGGACTCCGAAGGAGAAATATCAGGGTGTCAGGTGTCGGGGAAGAAAAACAAAAAAGCTGAAACCTGAACACTAAAACCTTAGTCATCGTGATTTGGGATTTGTAATTTCCATGTTCAATCCGCAATCGAAATCCGAAATCTCCAACCTCAATACCGTATGGCTTTTACTACAAAGTAGACCCCCACAATAACCATAAGCACCGAGGAGATCTTGTAGATCACATCTCTTCTTTTCAACCAGCCGAGATCAGCAAGCTTTGCTACCAACAGCAGGGCAACCACTGTCCCCAGGCCAAATGACAGCATGAGTCCCACACCAATGAGTAAGCCCTCCAGAGTACTCTGGGCTTCCATGCCAGCCCGCGCCGCAGCAAGAAGGGCCGTATACACTGGCCCGCATGGGAGCAGGCCCAGCAGCATTCCTAACGGATAGTATGTCCCCGTTGATCTTGCTTCAGATAGCTTACGAAACCCTCGTGACAATACACCCTTGGGGTTGTAATAATCCCCGAAAATTACACCCAAGGGTATCCAGCCGGCCATGGCAAGCCCCATCACCACAATGAGGATGCCGGTAAGAATCATCACACCTTTCTGGAGGCTGGCAATGCTGGCGACTACTCGGGTAAAGGAACCGCTAGCTCCCATAACACCTCCAAGTAAGCCATAGGTGGTGATCCGTCCAGCATTGTAAAGCAAGTGAGGCACAAGTACCGACCGCCCCTTCAAGCTGAGTGAGAGGGAGACGACGATCGGCCCGCACATGCCGATGCAGTGACCAAACCCAACAGCAATGCCTGTGGTAAAAATGACGAAATATATCGTTTCAGTAGATAACATCAAAGACAAACTCCACCGAACCCTCATTGGGAATCGTAACCTTAGCCTTCCAGGTCCGACGGCCGCTGGGGCATCGGACGATGACTCCTTCACCCCGGTAAAGGGACTCTCCGGCCGGCTTGAGAATAACCCGGTTTCTCCCCATGTTCATTCCAGGCATACCTAAATCAATGTAAGGGGCAGCCACAGGTTTCTCACCCGCAAAAGTGACAGTAAAAGTGAGGTCTTGCATTGCTTTTACCGGTTTGGGCTCAATATCCAGGCTCACCTTGGTTCCAGATATATGGGCCCTGCACGGTCCGGCATGGACATCGCACTCCACCTTTACAGTTTTACCCTGACCACTGCAGATCGTGGCCCAAATAGCAAACATAATCAAACTTAGCAAAGCAATAAACAACCGGGTTTGAACCTTCGATTTCATTGGCAAGCCTTCCGGATAAATGCCTAAAATTAGTGTACCTGGCCAACTAGGGAAAAGAATATAGTTGAACTACTTCTATTTCTCAACCAATAACGTATGGGGCTCGACCCAACAAGCTATCTTCATTGTCACTTGGTTTCATCGCAACCAAAGGTTGCTCCTACATGACGCATTTGAAATGAACGTAGGGCGGGTCACTGCACCCGCCATTAGACTGCTGTATTGGATTCATTATTTTCGGCCGGTACGGTGACCGGCCCTTCATGGAAGGATTGCATCATGGTCTCAACGTGATGCAAAGCAATTACTGTAGGAGCAAGCTTCGCTGGCGATAAGAGCTAGTCTCAAGATCCTTGTTCGCAACCAAAGGTTGCTCCTACATGACATGTATCAATTAAGATAATTCCTGTGCCATTGCATCGGCTGAAATCATGCCTATATTTCTAACAGCCCCTTGCAGGGTCAATTTGTTCTATTACAAATAATTAAATTTCGACTTTACAAGAGGAGGTCTTAGATGGCACATTTGCTCTATATCGAAGCTTCACCACGCAAGGAAAGATCCGCTTCAATTGAAGCTGCAAGAACCTTTATAAGCGAATATGAACGCACTCACCCGGAAGACGTCGTTGAAACCCTGGATCTCTGGGCAACTCACCTTCCTGAGTTCGATGGGCATGTTATTGATTCAAAATATGTCATCCTTCATGGTCTGGAGCACACAGAGGAACAGAGGCAGGCCTGGAAAGCCGTAGAGGATGTGATCGCCCAGTTTACCAGAGCGGACAAATATCTCTTGTCACTGCCCATGTGGAATTTCGGCATCCCCTACAAATTGAAACATTACCTCGATGTCATCGTCCAGCCTGGGTACACCTTTAGCTTCAGTCCTGAAGAGGGGTACAAGGGTCTTATGACCGGCAAGCCCATTGCCACCATCTACGCCCGGGGTGGCGCCTACGGTTCCGGTACCGGAGCTGAGAGCTACGACCTGCAAAAAGCTTATCTGGAGCATATCCTGACATTCATTGGCTTCAGTGACTTTCAGACCATACTTGTCGAGCCCACTCTGGTATCTCCTGAAGCTAAGGAAAAGATTATGGAAGCAGCCAAAGAACAGGCCAAGGCTGTTGCGGCGGGATTTTAGCAGAAAACACACTATGCACTAGCACTAATATGTAGGGTGTGCAATGCACACCGATTGATTGGTGGGCTGTGTCCACCCTACATCTAGTTTCCGTAAAGGCGGGCGAGGCTGAGCATGGACGGATAGGCATTCTGCGGCACGACACGGCGACCTGGGGACGCGACGAGGGGGCGCAATAAGGACAAATCACGCTTTGCGCTTTGCTTCCTACCTAGACAAATTGGAGGGACTGGAGTATCATGCCTGCGTTGTAGAACCCAGAATCTTTCAGAACCAGCGGAACCCGAGTGACACGAACGAGGAGGGCTTGATGTCTGTCATTACAATTAGCAGGGAATGCGGTGTGGATAGTGAGGAAGTGGCATCTCTTCTGGCGAAAAAACTGGGTTGGGAATACATCGGCAAACGGTTAGTGGCGAGGATTGCCAGGGAGTTACGTATCTCTGAAGGCGAAGCTGAGGCCTTTCTTCAGGACGCGCAATCGCGTCTTCTGCGTTTCGTGGATCGATATACTTGCACGTTGATACAAAAGGTGGTTGATCGAGAGCGTGGTTGTCTGGACGACGAGAGCTACTTTAATACCGTCAAGAAACTGGTAGAAGATGTGTATGAGGATAGGAATGCTATTATTCTCGGCTGGGGTGGG
>CBFDBW010000317.1:0-3916 GCA_965603145.1 uncultured Syntrophobacterales bacterium | reverse complement strand
GAAGTAATACTTTAACTAAAATATGGAAAGTAAAGTGATTCAGATTTCAAAGAAAATCCAAAGAGAAGACGAGGTGATGACAAAACAAAAGGCAGAGCCGTTGATTTCGCCTTACGCTGGATCTCCTTATACCATCCTCTTACCCAAGGAAGCATTTGGACCTCCCAAGTCCCCAAGCTACCCCCATGAATGCATGCCCTGGTCTCAGACCCCGGTGGTGTCCCAGGCACATCGCCATAGCGCACCCAGAACTGCTGCCTTCCGCCGGATGCATAGCGTCGGCTTTCCTCTCCCGATACCTAGGAAGATTATCCTCTTGACCACCCCTAAATCAATTTCGGGGCTCAATACACAGTCTGCATCCTCGATCCATCCAGCTTCGTACTCCCATTACTGGGCTTGCACGTGGACTTCACTACTGACCTGCTGGCTACACTTTGCTCAGGTGGGACTTGAGCCATGACCGGCTCTCACCCACTGGGTAACAATATCGAATTTCATCCCTCCTTTCGTGAATCCCAATGACTTGAGTTTAACTTGGCACGAACATCCCCTAATTCACACTCGGCTGGAATTTACTCTGGCCCAAGATGTTGGCAGAGGTTTACGCAACCATGATAGAAATCAAAGAAGAGGTGATTTCCAGTGCTGAGGTGTTCAGGGAATTGGGTGGGTGAGTCCTTTAGAGCCAGGCGGAGAGGATTTTATGGGTAAGGCTATGTATGTGTATTCAACTCTTGCGAAATTTAAGGTAGTGCAGAGCTACCAGGGCCAGGACGAAAACCGTACTCATTATGTAGTAGTGTATCCTGACGTGCAATATTGTTTCCAGAAGTGCGGTAGAAAAACTAATGAGAAGAAGGACGAGGATTCCCCATAGAACGTAGTAAGCAATATTTTTCAGGTTTGAAAAATGAATAGCAGAAGCTTGAACAGTTTCTGATCCTATCTCAGGTCATCATACAGCAGCATTCCAGTAACGGTAGTTAGTATTCCAGTAGTCGTGTTTTCTTCTATCTTGAACTTTTCTTCGGTCAACACCACTTCTTCGATCAACACGGTATTTTGTAAAGTCCACACTCATTCTGCGTTCTCTACCGCTTCGTTTGTCTCGTCCACTTCTGCGGCAAAAAGGATTTTTCACAGCCGGGGTTTCCAAAACTGGCATAACCCTCACCTCACTGTCTCTACGTCCCTCCGCAGCGCTCTTTGAAAAGTGAATATGTAGCTGATCTGTTTTCACTGCTGCGCCATTTAGAGGACTATCCCCACTAACAATGACCACCATGCAAAAGCGAGAAAAATCATGACAGTTAAATCTTTTGGGGTAGGCAAAAGTATCATTCTCCGAGAGCTTCTTCTTCCATTTCAATCTTGCGTTGCTCTAGTGAATATTTCAGGAACTTCCTTTCTGCGGCTCTGTAGTCTTTTTGTGAGTAGTGATTAAGGTTTTCTGGAATGCGGAATAGATTCTTGTAAACTTTTATTAATGCTCTAATGCCTCGGTTTGCTCTCAAATTATTTCCCATCTCAGAGGTGATTCGGATTTGGCTACAGGTTATCTGCAATGCCTAGTAACCACTTATCTCTGCACATCTGACCACAGAAATAGTAAGGTTCTGTGTAGAGCCAAAATTCAACAGGTGATTTTCGCTGCCCGAGTGTCCATTTGCACCCCTCACAAGTGCGGTCAGAGTCATACTCTGGAGCTACTCTTGAGTCCCAATTATCTTTGCACTCTTTGCTGCAGAATGCAGAGAATTCCTCAGCAAAGTAAGCAATCTCATAGAAGTCATTTGGCAAACATATCCTGCTGCATTGTGAGCAGGGGAGCATCATGCAATATTCTCCTTGTTTGGTGGAGGTGGTGGGAGTCGGACCCACGACCCCACAATCGCAAATTTTCACTGTCCCAACTGCTGAGTCTCGCCTCCACGATGCATTTTGACTAAACAATAATTGTGCCAGGCAGAAGTCTAGTTTGTTTTTCGTGTATTTATAGGAACTTAATCGTTATTATGGTGCAAACCAGGTATGGAAGCCTAACCATTTTAGGTCATAGTTTGAGAAATAAAATTCCAATTGTGCGCAACTTCACAGTACCCCCAGAGACCTACACTGCGATCATGTATTCACCTATGCTGGAAAACCTCTCAGTACTATACGAGGTGGGTTAATGAATGCCTGTGATAGCGCAGGAATCCCTTTTGGCATCAAAGTCAAAGGCGGGTTTGTCGTTCGGGATCTGCGAACCACAGCGGCTACCTTGATGGCCAAAGCTGGAGTGCCAGACGTTTATAGAAGGGCCTTACTGGGTCACTTACAGCAAGGCATGGACAGGCACTATGTGCATCCCGATTTTGACAAGGATCTCCGTGCGGCCATGGAGAAATACACAAGCTGGTTGCGGGAGCAAATCGAAAGTGTTACCCAAGAGGCTATTTTGGCATAAAAAAGGGCTAACCCTATCTGAGCTAACCCCCCGAAATCATTTGGTGCCTGGGGGGGGAGTTGAACCCCCACGAGGCATGGCCTCAAGGGATTTTAAGTCCCTTATGTCTACCAGTTCCATCACCCAGGCACTAGCTATTTCAGACTTATAGACGGCAAGGTCCGGGTTGTCAATTCATATGTTTTGCCTGTTCCATATCGCGGCTATCCTTCGACGAGACCTGTAGACGAGCTCAGGTCGAGTCGCTCAGGACGGAAAAAGCCGCTCCCACAGAAGAATCATGCAGTTGTCTTCAGTACTCTGTCTCCTGTCTATTGAAAAATTCTCAATCCGCAATCTCTTAGTAATCTTTCCCCAAGAGATGTAAATTGCCGATGTGGACGCGCTTGAGGCCGGCGCCTTCGGCAACCTCCTTGCAGCGAAGGGCATGAGTGCGGGAGGTGGTGGGAAGATCTTGCAGGTGGAAGTGAGGATAGAATGCCAGCAGACTGTATGGAATCTCCGGGTTCAGCTCAGCAAGGTAGCCTGCAATTCCGGCGACTTCCTTCTCATCCACATAGCCGGGAACCAGCAGAGTGCTGGCAATGAGCAATGGTGGCTCTGGCCGCTGCGCAACCAGTTCGCTCAGGATTTTGAAGTTTTCCAGGGTCTTTTTGTTGGTGACCCCGCACAAGGCATAGTGAACACTTTCATTCCAGGTTTTAAGATCGAACTTAATGCATCCCCCCGACTCCAGTGACAGGCTGCCCATCATGCTGAGAAAGGGCTCCTGCACACCGCCATTGGTCTCCCAGCACACCCTGAGGACTCGCCCGGATGCGTTTTGCCGGGCGAGCTTGGAGGTCTTTAAGGCGTGGAGGATTTGCGGTGTGGGGTCTCCGCCAAAATAACAAATACAGGTTGTCTTATCTTGCACTGCCCCAGCCAACTGTTTGGCGGAGATTCGCTGAGTTGAACGAGTTCGGTCTTTGAACTGGTGATTCTGACAGTACAGGCAGTTGAAGGAACAGGCATGGTAAAAGACGGCCAGGTTGTTATGGTCATGCTCGGGGCTTTTGGAGACAGCATATTTGGGGTAGCCACAGCCTGTGCCGCCGGGACAAACAAAATCTCCCACGCAGTTGGTGGGAAGCGGGTCGTAGTAGTAGGAAAGATTGCCCTCGTGCGGGCGGCCGCCTTTTAAGGTACCGCTTTCCACTCGACGAAGCCCGCAGAAGCCCACACCGCCCTCGGGGACTCTGCATTGGTGTACACAAAGCTGGCAGGTGATGCCAGTCTCTGCCCTGGGAGGATCTTCAGGAAGACCATAAGGCTTCCTGCTGCGATCGTGAACTCGCTTGATTTCCGGCCAAACTTCCTCAAAATGGGCCCGGATACAATCTGCGCAGAAGCCTATTACAGTGGAGATCGTTGGACCGCTTTTGCCGCAATGACGGCAAGAGCCCATGCGAACGTGGTCGTATT
>CBFDBW010000316.1:0-3917 GCA_965603145.1 uncultured Syntrophobacterales bacterium | reverse complement strand
TATACAACAAACTGGGCACGGGCACAACGGGACAGCGAAATCAGGGCATCTACTTTTCAAGAGGGCAATACATTGCCCTGATGGACAATGATGTTCTCGTACTGCCGGGGTGGCTGAAACATCTAAAGGAGACTGCGGCAGAGGATGAAAGAATCGGAATCGTTGGAGCCAAGCTTCTGAGGGCAGAGATCGAGAATGTCTACTACTGCGGCTGTCATACGATCACGCTGGAAAAAGAAGGCAGAGTATATGGGGTTGGGCTCGCTAAGTCAGGCGAGATGGCAAACCTCAGGAGGTATGATCCTCCTGTTATGAGAGGGGGAGAGGTGCCATGGTATACTACGACAGCCCTCCTGGCTAAACGGAAAGCCCTCTTCAAGGTTGGAGGCTTTGATGATATGGTCCATGGTAAAGGGATATTCATCGCCAATGAGGACAAGGACCTGTCTCTGAACATCAGGAAAGCCGGGTATAAGATCTACTATTGCCCGGATTCGGAAGCCATCCACAACCATGACTACTCCAAGGTGGACACAAAAGACTCCTACCACCGAAAATACCGCCTGAGGATGGAACAGATAGCTAAGGACACAGAGTACTTTTTGAGGAAGTGGGGTATCACCTATCTTATCGAAAAGCTCCCGGGCGGGGACTACTCGAAGAAGTGGGATGGTAAAGAGCTGGTTCCTGTAGATCTCAAATTGGATTCAGATAAGTTCAAGAATGATATTGTCATTCTCATTTAAACACCGACACTTTTGTCCATCCCTGGCTTTGTTCGAATTTCGGATTACCCCGTCCCTGAAAGATGGGTTAAACGTATGAACTTGCGAAATATTTCATCTTGCCATTGCAATGTGCAGAATTTATGGGACGGGGTACAAGGAGTCTCGACCAATGAGTGAGCAAACCATAGACCTTTCGCCTGTGAGAACCCAATTCCCAGCCTTGCAGGAAACAGATGAACAAGGCCGTCCATATGTATATTTCGACGGGCCGGGCGGCACTCAAGTACCGCAAACGGTTATTGATGCGATGGCCGACTATTTTAGGCATGCCAATGCAAATCACGGCGGCCATTTCATCACCAGTCGCCGCAATGATGAAACTATAGAGGAAGCCCGCACCGCCATGGCCGATTTTCTCAATGCCCCTTCACCTCGAGAAATTGTCTTTGGAGCAAATATGACTACCCTCACCTTTAGTCTCAGTCGAGCTATTGGCCGCTTCCTGCAACCCGGAGATGAGATTGTCGTCACACGCCTGGACCACGATGCCAACATAGCTCCCTGGGTAGCCTTAGAGGAGAAAGGAGTGTTAGTCAAATGGGCCAACTTTAATACGGAAGACTGCCGGCTGGATCTTGAACATCTGGTCTCGCTCCTCACCGATAAAACCAGACTGGTAGCCGTGGGCTACGCTTCCAATGCCGTGGGTACCATCAACCCCATTGGTCATATTGCAGCCATAGTCAGCAATATTGGGGCCTGGCTTTGGGTCGACGCAGTTCATTATGCCCCGCACGGCCCGATCGATGTTCAAACGCTGGGCTGTGATTTTTTAGTCTGTTCTGCCTACAAATTCTTTGGCCCACACGTGGGCATCCTGTGGGGCCGACAGGAATTACTCGAACGATTGGCAGCTTACAAAGTACGGCCATCAGATCCCAACCCGCCCTATAAGTTTGAAACGGGCACTCTAAACCACGAAGGGCTGGCCGGCGTTGCAGCCACCATCAATTATCTGGCCAGAGTGGGGCGGGAATACGGCTGCCACCTTTCCTTGAAAGGGCCGGCCAAGCTGGACAATTATGAGGGGCGGCGTAGAGAATTGAAACAAGCGATGAACTCTATCGTTTCTTATGAGCGCCCACTTTTTGCTTACATGTTAGCAGAACTAGAAAAAATCTCCGGTATAACGGTCTATGGTATTACCAACCCGGAACAATTTAATGAACGCTGCCCCACCCTGGCCTTTACCAGGAAGGGTTTTACTCCCCAGGCTATTGCCACCAACCTGGGCAACCAGGGGATCTTTGTCTGGGATGGCAACTATTACGCCGTGAGCGTCACGGAGCGGCTGGGCCTGGAGGACTCCGGTGGGATGGTTCGAATCGGCCTGGCCCATTACAATACGCGGCAAGAAGTAGACCGCTTGTTGGCCGCTTTGCGAGAGATGTGAAATAAAGAAGCTGCTATTTGGCTGCACGCCTATGTGGGAAATGCTGGTCCACTCTTTATGGCTTTGATAATAATCAAACAGGTAAACTCCCCCGATAAAGCCCGGGAGGGTCATTTAACCCATCGGGTTTACACTGGATCTCAGAGAAGCAAAGATGAGCGGCAAATCGCTTCCAGTCTGATGAGATCCTGCAAGCATGTTGAAATGCCTAATTTAACTGGAAGGTGTAGTGACCAGGGTACTGGGTTACAGGACCATGGAAATTGAATGTGAGAATAATACCGTTGTTAGAGGTGTTCTTTGCGGACGGATGAAAAAGAGGAAGATTAAGGTGATGAAAGGGGATCGAGTCCGGGTAAGAGTCTCACCATATGATAAATCACATGGATTAGTTAGGCCTGTGCGTCAATAATGAGAGTTTACGCATAAAATGGGGGATCACCGCGTATTTGCCCTAAGTCAAGGGCGGATTTGTGGGTAAGGATTGGAGCAAAGCCGGGGCTTTAGCGTTCGATTCTTGACATGCCTTTATCATTCTTTCGACTGTTCGGCGAAAAAGTACCAGAGGCCTGCGCCACATGTAGCGCAAGCCTTTACACTACCTAACCGTCTTTTTGCATGCGGTTGACGATTTCTTCCAGAACCCGTTCCCAATCCTCGATCGGTATCTGGCAAGTGCCCACCTTCGTGTGGCCTCCGCCGCCGTACTCGAGCATCAGTTTGCCGACATTTGTCTGACTGGTACGGTTCAGAATGCTGTGCCCGCAAGTAAATACAACGTTTTTCTTGTTCTTGCCCCACATCACCCGGACTTCGATATTCTGCTCCGGATAGAGCGCAAACACAAGAAACCGGTTTCCGGAATAAATCGTTTCCTCGTTCATCAAGTTCGTGATGATCACATTTCCGTGGATTTCACAGCACCGCTTGAGCATCTCCTCAAATAGTTCCTGCTGCTCAAAGTAACGCTTTGACCTTTCCTGGACATCCGGAATCAACAGAATGTCTTCATCCGTCTTCGTCCGGCAGTACTGGATCATGTCCTCCATCAACTGGTAATTGCTGATGCGGTAATCCCTGAACCGCCCAAGTCCTGTGCGGGGGTCCATCAAGAAGGAGAGCAAAATCCATCCTTTCGGGTTCAAAATCTCCTCACGTGTCAGATTCCCCGAATCGCTCTTGTTCACCGCATCCAGCAGTGGCAGGAAATGCTTCTTAAAGGTTTTTTCCCCGCCATAATAGTCCCAGATCACCTGTGCTGAGCTTGGCGCGGGACGGCAGGCCCCTTCAAAGTTGAGTTTTTCGATCTCCAGGCGTTCATCCTCGCTTGCATGGTGATCGAACCAGAGCCCACATCCAACAACGTAAGGGGTATTGGCCAGCACGTCATTGGACGTCACCGCAACCTTACCGTCCTGAACATCCTTTGGGTGAACAAACTTGTAAGTATCTATGATTCCATTTTCCACCAACAACACCGCACTTGCCAAACCATCGAAATCAGAACGCGTCAAAAGTCTCATCAAGATCCCTCCTTATGCCAGTTAGGGTTATTCTTTTTTCACTCTTTTTCCTCATAATTCACATTCCATGCCATTTTCGTAACTATAGTGAACGTCACAAGAAAGTTGTCATTGCGAGGAGCGATAGCGACGAAGCAATCCCTTGAGATTGCTTCGCTTCGCTCGCAATGACATTTCAAATGGCAACTTATTTAATACGTTCACTATAGTTGA
>CBFDBW010000315.1:0-3919 GCA_965603145.1 uncultured Syntrophobacterales bacterium | reverse complement strand
GCAGTGGATGAGCTGCACAAAGCACTTCGTGCTCTGGAGGAGGGTAGCGCATGAGCAACCAGGGAGAGCTCTATGGCAGCTTGGAAAGCATAGTAGCCAAGCTATACGTGCTGAGGGACTCTTGCACAGGAATAATTCACACTGAAAAGTCAAATCCCAATTTGATTTGGTTTCAGGGTGCGGAGACCTTGTTGCAGGAAGCTGTGGACGAGCTGCAAAAAGCACTGGGTGCTCTTGAGAGTGGCGAAGCAGCTGAGCCGCCTGCGGCCGAGGATACTGAGGAGGAAGTTTCTACCGAAGCGGATGATGAGCAGGAAGAGAGTTCATCTGAAGAAGACGAATGACGGAACGGTCGCCGAGTATGGAGTGTGCTCTCTCGCTTCTTCCGCTAGTCTTGGAAGGTGGCAATACTTTACGGAGCAGCTCCGGTCCGGTTTTTGTCCATGTGATTCATGGATAAAAACTCAGCAAACCCTGTGGTCTTAGACCTATGGGAAGACATTTACAACTTCAGTAACCGCTAGGTTGCGTATTGGTTGAAGCCCTCTCCCTTCCAAGTCATCTTGGCTCAGGAGTTCTTTCACCGGCGAGTAGATATTCGGGCTTACAAATCGTTCCTGATAAACTCCCAGCCGAATACCAAATTCCACCCGCTCCCGGTCGGAGGGAGACAGATTTTCAATCACTTTCTTGCTGGCCCAAGTAGCCCCCCTTTGAGAAAATTCACTCAACTTTACTGTCTCCATCAAGGTATCACCCACCACAGTAAATTCGAATGCCAGCGCTGACGGTACTGCTCCCGCCCATTCACGGCCGCAGTGAATACCTATGTTCAGGCGCAAGGTATTGCTCCAGGCTTGCTTGTATTTCCATTTTCGGTCAAGATCGCCGATTATCCTCTGCAGAGAGTGACTGCACGCCAACGCCCTGAAGAGGTAATCTTGCGCTGAGTCATCCGCAGCCGGAAAAAAGCCGACAACTCCTTCTTGAAATGGACGTGCAGGGGTGCCCCCGTAATCTTTGAAGCATTGGTGTGAGGTCAGGATGGTCTGGTTGGTCAAATCGAAGTAGTCGGCTGGAGGTAGGGCTGTGCGCAAATGGAGGTCAGATTCCAGCCGGGCCGCTAAAATACACAGAGGTATAAGGGATGGACCTTTTCGAGACAGCACGTTTCTGGAGAGTTCCACTGTACCCATGAGCTGGTCCAGAATTCGGTCCAATTGAATATGAATTGGTGCGTAAAGCAATAGAGTCCCCTCACGTAAAGCACTGGAAAAAAGCGTGCAGTGTCTTGTTTCACCATCGATATGTTTGAGAACCAGTGTTTGGTGATGAAACGGACGATCATCTATGGGCTCGGCTCCACGCCATAATCGCCGTACCTCCTCTTCCGTTTGGTGGTACTCAGACCCGCATATATGGGCGAGAGAGTCTTCTGTGAGATCTCTTTTGGCCAGACGAATGTGCGCTGTGAAGATGTCTTCCCAGTTTGTAAAGCCACTCATTAGTCCCCTGATGCAGAAGGGAGCGAAAAAGTTGTTCATTGCCGCCGCAGTAGTTACGCGAACTCGCCCTGTTAGAAGGAGTTCCTCGGCCGCATGATTTGACCGGATGATTTCCCAACTCCTGTTCACCAGAACAGCAGGAAAGGGAATCTGTTCGAGCCATTGGTAAGTCAAATCAGGTTGCGGTTCAGGCACGGCTGTCAAAACCTCTCTTTCCTTGTGCATGAAATGCAGGGCAATGTGCGACATTCGCATCCCCTCAGTTTTGAGCTGGCGAATTCTATCGATTCTGTTCACGACCCACTCAGGGAAGTAGCCGATCTTGGTGGGACCCCCAATCTCTTCGGGTTTACGAACGGTGGGCGGGGGGATGAGGTTCAGCCCGATATAGTTATTGAGGGTAGCTCTGGATATTCCTGTCCGAGCCATGATTTCCTTACTGGAAATCTGCTTTGAGTCTGAAGACGAATTCAAATCTTTCCTTCTTGGCTGTAGATCTCTCCAGGTTTACTTGCTGGCTTACTAGACAAGGGCTGGAGGTAGTAGCACATCTAATTTACCAGATTGAAGCCTCCTGCAGCAAGCTAAAGGGTGTCAAGGCTGCTGAACCAATTCTTCTCTAATTTTTGCAGCTTTGACCTAAGTCAATGGAAATACCTCCTTACCTGGTTAAGCTGCTGGGCAAATAAAAGGGGGTGAATACAGCATGAAAAAAATAAAGATGTTTGAGGAAAACAGTTTTAAGGACGGCGGCTTGAGTCGCCTCCTCGTCCACGACTCTCCCTACTTCAAAATTCTGAACTTTAATTTCAAGGCCGGGCAGGAGTTGCCCGTACACTCTCATAATATTGAAGGCCAGTTGAGTATCGCAGTGCTCGAGGGAAGAGGTGAGTTCTTGGGTGAAAATGAAACTACCATACCTGCTCAGCCTGGTGATGTTTTGATCTCTGAGATTAGTGAACCCCACGGCCTCAGGGCTGAAACGGACATGCGCGTCCTGGTCACCATTGCGCCACCCATTTGAGGCAGAGAATGTAAGATGCCCGCAAAAATTGCACTACTTGAACCTGTTGATAAGACAGAGGAGCGGAAAAAAGAGTACAGTTTTCCAAGACCGACTCTGCAAAAGGCAAAGCCTTACTCGTGGGGCCTGCGAAACTACCTCCAGCTAGCCATATTTCTCTTCACCATTGGGATTGGGATCCATTTTTTCATTTATTTTCTGCAGGCGTCTGGTGATGGGGCTATCACCGTGTCCAGACCAGCCGGTGTTGAAGGCTTCCTTCCCATTGGGGCGCTTATGGGCTGGAAGTTGTTTGTACTGACTGGGATATGGGACTCGGTACATCCCGCGGCTATGGTTATTCTCGGATTCGCCGGATTGATTTCCTTGACACTGAGAAAATCTTTCTGCGGCTGGTTTTGTCCAGTGGGAACCCTGTCTGAGTGGTTATGGAAATTGGGGAGGAAGGTTTTTGGCAGAAACTATAGGATGCCAGTTTGGCTGGATTTCCCTTTACGGAGTCTGAAATACTTGCTTCTGGGGTTTTTCGTTTGGACAATCTTTTCAATGAGTCGGCTTGCCATTTTAGCTTTTCTCCGGAGTCCTTACTATAAAATGTCCGATGTAAAAATGTTGTTCTTTTTTACCCGGATGTCCACGACCACATTTGTGGTTCTGGCCATTCTGGCTCTAGCCTCCCTGGTCTTCCGAAACTTTTGGTGCAGGTACTTGTGTCCATACGGAGCGTTAACGGGATTGCTGGCTTTCCTCAGTCCCACAAGAATTCAGAGGAATTCCGACACCTGTATAGAGTGTAAACTTTGTTCTGAAGTGTGTCCTTACCATCTGCCTGTGGACAGAAAGGACCGGATCATAAGCCCTGAGTGCAACGGCTGCATGGATTGCACCTTGGTCTGTCCGGGGGCAACAATACGCTGGAATTGAAAACGACAGGGGTCAGAAAGAAATTTTGGTCTCCAGCAAAGCTGGGAGTCGTCATTATCGTCTTGTACGTTGGGTTGGTGTACACAGCTACAATTACGGGGTATTGGAAGAGTAGCGTTTCAGAGCAAGAATTCCGCATGAAACTGCAAGAGATACATATGCCACAGTATACGCATCCCTAGCCCGGATAATTAACGGTCTCGCGACACCAACTGGTGAATTATCCGGGCTGGGGCTGAAAGGTAAAATTATTGATTCAGACCAAAGAAAAGCATATATATTAGCCAGTGATGACGTAAAGCAATGTGACCTCCACTACAGAGTTAGACAAGCATATGCTTGAACGATGGATAAAAGCCAACGAGCAATCTCTTATTAATCAATCCCGCAGTTTTTCCCTCCCCATCCTGAACCTCGATTATCGCTTTAGAGTCCCAATAATGGTTGAGTATAACTTGAACAAGAC
>CBFDBW010000314.1:0-3923 GCA_965603145.1 uncultured Syntrophobacterales bacterium | reverse complement strand
TGTTCCCATAGAGGATGGTGCCATCGGCCATGAGGGTGATGGCCCCCTCTTTCATCTCCTCAATGAGTGTGCGATAGGTATGGTCGGCGCCTTTCAGGGTAAAGACCTGATCGCCCTGCGGTCCTGAGACAACCAGAGCATCTACCTCGCCGCTTCGGATAGCGCGAAGCGTCTCTTCAGCTTCCCTCAGCCGGCTGCGGAGCTCTTTCATTTCAAGCAGCAGTTGTCGGGCTCTTTCTTCCGCCCTCATAACCCACCTTAATTTATTCTTTTGGCTATAAACCAAGCCCGAAGAGAACTTTCTCGGTATCTGACAAGTCCCCAACAAGCCTCCGCAAAGGGGGCGGCAGTTTCTTGATGAGGGTGGGCAAGGCGACAATCTGCTCACCTCTGGCAAGCTTAGGATACTGGTAGATGTCAATCACCTCAAGGTCATAGCGGCCCTGGAGGTATTCCTTGCATATCCGCCTGATGTTCTCGGTGGCGCACATGGACCTCACCGTCGCCCCGGTAACGTACAAACGCAAGACATAAAGTTGGCTGTCTGACTCTTTTACCGCTCGTTCAAAGGCCTCCACAGTGTCTTTCGGTTCTATTTTCTTCTTCTTCTTCATCATCATCATCCTTTCTAAACCCATTACACGCTGGTAGCAAATCCAGTCCTGCCAATACCCGCTCGGTCCTGGATAAGTCTCCGATGATTTTTTTCACCGGCGGGGGAAGTCTCCGTACCAAGGTGGGTGCAGCGAGGATCTGGTGTTCTTTTGCAAGTTGCGGATTCTCCAGAAGATCAATCAATTCAATTCTGTGTCTGCCTTTTAAATGCTCCTCGCAGATTCTTCTGAGATTAGCAAATGCCTTGATCGAGTTCCGTGTCTGCCCGGCGACATACAGCCGCAGCACCCATTCCGAAGCCTCTCTTGTTGCCTTCGCCCCATTAGATGATGTTTCATCTTCATTGACCACGCTCCCACCTCCTTTCGTTTTGTCCTAGTCGGAGGACGGTTCAGAAGACGCTACTCATCAGCCTGCCGTATGACGCTCATTCTTTCTCGGCCCTCCTCAAGAACCTCCTCGCTCATTTTGGCCTCGGCAATGACCTTTTCCAGCTCTTCCTCTTCGGCTTCAAGCTCTGCACGCAGGGCGGCCACCTGTGACTCCATGGCTGCACGCTTGCGTTCCAGCTCGCGCTGTCTTCGTTCAATTTCTTGTTGACGCTTCAGTCTGTCCGCTTTCTCTTCCGCCACCCTCGTAGTTCGAGCCGTACCGGTGAGCACTTCTCCTGGACCTATGTATACATCCAGCAAATCTACACCCTTGTCTGTCAAGAAGAATTCACGGATCTGGTTTGAGTGGGCCATGCCGCGGGACTTCAGGATATAGATCCCCCGGTTTCGCTCGCCGCCGCTTTCTATGTCACGGAGCAGAATCCACGTATCCATAAGGGATGAAATGGCTGACTCCGTGGTCTCGAGGGACCCGCCCGCATGTGTCAGGTTTGTAAAAAGCGCAGTGATCCCTTTCATTTTCAAATAGTCAATCACACGGGCCAGGATGCTCTTGACCTCCTCTCCAGTGCCCACAGAAATCAGATTTGACATGGGGTCAACGACCACGATGTGGGGCTTGAATTCATCGACCAATGTGCAGATCGCTATGAGGTACATCTCCAGGCCGAACGACGTGGCACGTTCCGCATGGAACCGCAAAAGCCCGCTTTTTACCCAGGGCTCAAGGTCAATGCCTATGGAGCGCATATTGCGAATAACCTGCGTTTCCGCTTCCTCGAGGGAAAAATAGAGACACCGCTCTCCCCGCTGGCATGCAGCGTGGACAAAGCTCGCAGCAAGAGTCGATTTTCCAGTTCCGGGCGTGCCGCTCGCCAGAATACTGCTGCCCCGGTAGTATCCCTGTCCTCCCAGCATAGTGTCTAATTTGGCAATACCTGCTGAGACCCGCTCGGTGGTGACTTCATATCCCAGTCCAAGGGAGGTAATCGGCAGCACGGAAAGTCCCTGCTCGCCAACCAAAAATGGGTATTCATTGGTGCCATGGGTAGAGCCGCGGTACTTCACCACGCGTAAGCGCCGGGTGCCAATCTGCTCTTTTATCCGGTGGTCCAGCACAATAACGCAATCGGAGACATATTCTTCAATTCCATAGCGAGTCAGCATGCCCTCCCCGGGCTCACCGGTAATGACAGCCGTGACCCCTTTGTCCTTGAGCCAGCGAAACAGCCGGCGCAGTTCCGTCCGCATGATGAGCTCGTTGGTGAACCCACCAAAGAGCGCTTCCAATGTATCCAGCGCAACGCGCTTGGCATTTAATGACTCAATAGCGTGTCCAAGCCGTACGAACAGACCTTCCAGGTCATATTCACCCGTCTCTTGGATCTCGCTTGGCTCAATATGAATGTGATCGATGAGAAGCTTTTTCTGGTCGATAAGGCTCTTGAGATCCCAGCCCAGCGATATGACATTATCCATCAGTTCCTGTCCGCTCTCCTCAAAGGAAACAAACACCCCTGGTTCTTTATACTGCTGCGCTCCGCGCACCAGAAACTCCATGGCAAGCAGGGTCTTACCACTACCGGCGCTACCGCACACCAGGGTGGGACGTCCTTTTGGCAAGCCTCCGAGTGTAACCTCATCAAGTCCCTGTATCCCGGTTGGACATTTTGGAAGCGTTGATTCAATGTGGTTTGCCTGGGTTGTGGTCATGACTATACTCCTTTCACTCTGTCACGTTTCATCTCTCAACCTTACCTCTAAATGAGATACCGCGCCTTTTCTTGCTTTTTTGATTTGCTCCAATTCTTTACAGGCTGTTGCCCGGATAGGCCTTGAAAATTCAATAAAATCATATTCCTCGCAAGATTCGGGAAAAAAGCGATCTTAACCTTGTCCATGCTTAGGTAAAAGAGAGCTATGGGGAAAATGCTAATGTCTCAGCACCTCCCGCCGTTATTCCCAAGATATCCTCCATAATGTTCAATCTGAGCGTGAATCGATGAATACAATTCCTTTGCGTCTAGACTGGCTCCAGCCTCTTGGCTATGACCTGGATGATGAGAAAGCCAATTGGAGAATAGCTAAAAGGATGTGGACACGATAGTAGGTGACAGCAGATACGGTAAGATCGATAACTATCTTCACAGCTATGATTTAAGGGATGTAACGATAGGAGCCCTGTTCCTTCTCTAAAGGAAACACACGGCACGCCGGGATACAAGAGAGCTCGCTGGCCAGGATTATGAAGAATGGAGATACAAGACTTCCTCGTTGCTGCTATTCAAAACACTATGACACTGATAGCAAATATCAAAGAGCGATGCCCAAAGAGGGCAAATCCTGATTCTTGCTCAGTCCTCTATGGCCGGTACTCAGTAAAAAGGATATCTGACTCCTCATTAGAGTTTAATCTGCGGGGTTATGATATGATAAAAAAATAGAAACCTCAACGACTTTTTTCCTTTCCTGTTTTTGATGGTACTATAATTGAGCAGGCAAACCTTAAACAAAATTCCCCGCTTAAACCAAGAATGCAAAATACTGCTCGGATCTATCCTGTTATCAATAGGGCTGGTTTTTCTGGCTATATACGGCCCCTACATAAGCGATTTTGTCGCATTTGCGGAATTGAGCCTCAACGATTGGTTGTGCATTTACCTTGCGACGGGGATCTTCCTGGGCGCCTTTGAGCTGCTCAAACTCTTTAAGCGTCGGAAAAGAAAGGCGTGAGCGTTGCTCACCTTTAGCACCTATGGGTGACTGATGTAGGTGGCTTCTCTTCACCAACGCGATAGACGGATTCCCTGAAACCCTTATTAAGAGAATCACCTGGGCAGAATGGGTGTGCGACAAATTTATGGGTATCGCATTAAGCACAAGCCCTATAGGCAGAATTTGCGGTTCAGACACTAG
>CBFDBW010000313.1:0-3927 GCA_965603145.1 uncultured Syntrophobacterales bacterium | reverse complement strand
TCTATTCTTGCCGAATCCGGGCATGTAAAGGACGAGTTGGAACTCCTGGTGGATTGCAAGAGACGACTTTGGCGGGCAGCTCGCTGTTTGATAGACTCCGGTCTGGCCATGCAGCGCTTTACCACGGAGAAGGCCGCAGAGCTCCTTGTTTCAGTGGGTTTCGCAGCAAACGAAGCAATAGCTCAAGTGGAACGATTTAGGTTGAATCCCGGCTACCAGCTGTGCTACAGCCTGGGGAAGTACGAGATTGTGGAGCTGCGGCAACGTTTTCTCCCCACGTTTGGCTGGCAACGTTTTCACCGGCTTCTATTGGAGGGGGGCGAGATACCGTTTCATCTTGCTGCTTGGAGGTTTGAAAACCTAGCAGAGGATGGTCGCTCAGGGGTAGGTGGACTGAACCGCAGAATGTCGAAGTGATCACTATACATTTCTGCGGTTTTTTGTTCTGCTGTTCGATGTTCGATATTCGATATTCAATATAGATTTCATTGGATTAACTTTTAGATTAACACTTATGTCACTAACTAGGGAGGTATCTGTGGAAGATTTTTTGGGTTATCACTCGGAGTGGAATCTCGGCAGTCCTGGTGGTTGGGAATATCAACGAATCACCCAGGAGTTGGGTAAGCTAGCTTGGCATCTGCTGCGGCCTCATGTGGGCTTGGATATTCGTCTTGATTTTGACCATGAGTATTTGAATCCGGTACCTGCTTTTGCCGCCACCTTGCTTCGAGCCCATAAGCAACGCCACGGAAACAAAGGAGCTCACATCGTTCTGGTAGCTGAACCAGATACCCTGGATACAGTTGTTGAAAACCGGAATTTTGTCCAATATCTAGATAGCATCGATGAGGTAACGGCGGCACTGGCCGCCCCGCAGGAGCTAGATTATCATCAGGGATCTCTGTACCACCGGGGCGTCCAGGTAACCTTGATCTTTATGGATTTTAACAATGACGTGCTTATAAAGATGGAAAAAGATGAACCACTCACGGCCCTGCGTCAAGCCATCAAGGATGATCTGGTTGTGAACCCCCGCGGTATGGAGCCTGCAGGAGCCAAAGGGATATTTGAAGCAGTTACCGATTCCCTTCGTGAGCAGTTGCGTGAGACCACAGTTCAAAGAACCCCTTGGACTAGGCAATTGTATGAGAGAGCTGCCACCGGGCCCGAGGGTGAAGTCATAAAGGATTTGGTGACATGGACCAGGGAGAATTGGGATCGGCTCGTACTCAAGCCCGTGCAAGGCTATTCGGGCGAAGGGATCTTTATCGGCTTCAAGAGTGAAGACCCGGATGCAGATCTGGAGGAGGCTCTCACGGCCGGCAATTATATTGTGCAGGAACTGGTACCGCTCTACCTGTGGGCGGAAGACTCCCCCTGGCTTTTCAGCGAGGAGCAAAGGGTGGGATTACAGAGGTGGCAGACGGATTTTCGCTGCCTCATCACAGATGCGGGGCTGATCGGTTTTCTTGGACGTTTTGGCGGTATTCCTACTAATGTAGGGGCTGGAGGGGGAACCCAGGCGCTTGCTCTGCTGTCGGGAACCACACCCGGGGGCGAAGTGGCTGCGCAAATCAATGCAGCCATTTGTCGAGTGCAGTACAGCATACTCGAGGAAATTCGCCAGGAAGTGAATGAGCAGGCCGTGGCCATGGGGCACACCTATCTGTTGGGCCCTATCAAGACCGCTTGGCGGCCGCGGCTTATAAATGAGGCTCAGATGCAACAACTTCAAGTCTATTGCGAGAACCTGTGGGCTGACGCTGTGCAGTTGACGGAGTGGTGGCGTACGGGAAGGTTGGACGATTTTGTCCATATCACCGCTGAAGAGGAAGCCATTGCCAGGACAGCCCCCTGGACCGGACAACCGGCTTTGATGGCCAGCGATGGGCTTTTCTCCTTCGGCTCCCATCCGGAGGATTGAGTGAGACGGGCAGGCTTACCTGGCGATCCTGCGGGGCAGGCAGAAAATGGATGACTACGATCCTACCTGGTGGCAACATATTTTTGACGAGACCTACCTTGTCACCGACGCCCGCACTGTGTGCTGCCCGGAAGTAACTGCTGCTGAGGTGAATATGGTTGAGGCCACCCTGGATCTCAGCCCCGACGATCGAATTCTTGATCTCTGCGGTGGGCAAGGGCGCCATGCGATAGAATTGCACGGACGTGGATACAAGAAAATTACGGTGCTGGACTATTCGCAGGTTCTGTTGCGAGTGGGTTCCCACGATGCCGCGAAAGTAGGCTGCTCGGTACATTTTTGTCGAGGCGATGCCAGTGAGGTTGGCTTGGCCGATGGCAGCTTCGATGTGGTAATGGTCATGGGCAATTCATTCGGATACTTCCAGGAGGACAGCCAGAACTTGAAAGTCCTTCGGGAGATTTGCCGTTTGCTTAGGTCCGGCGGCAAGTTACTCCTTGACTTGATCCACAGTGACTATGCTCGCAAACAGTTCAAACCTAGCAGTTGGCACGAGGCCAATGAGGATGTGGTGGTCTGCCGAGAACGAGAACTACTGAAAGAAGGGGTCTTGGTCCGAGAAATTGTACTGAGCAAGCGGCGTGGTCTCGTCCGAGACGTCACCTACTTCGCTCGCCTGTTCCAGCCTGAAGAACTGGAAGCGCTACTGGCTGAGAGTGGCTTTCACAGAATCAATTCCGCCGGCACCATGGTGTCCCAGCCAAAGGTTGGCGACTACGGTCTTCTCAGCAAACGGATGGTCGTGACCGCGCACAAACCTTAGCCCGGATATTTCGCTAATTGTCTGCTGCGACCGCGGATAAGAACGTCCTTCCGGTCTAACCGTTTGCCGCCTCATCTGTGGATTGATCTTCCCCGTCTTCCTCTTTGGTATGCCGTTTGAGGTAATTAGCTGCGCAACTCATCAATACTAGCATGCCCAGGACCAGGGGCATGAACTCGCCCTGCGTGTAAGCACGGTAAATACCTACACAGGTCACCAGAATTCCCACCAGAATGCTGGCAATCAGTAGGGGCATACTCATCGCTCTTCACCTTTTTATAAAGATTATAGCGAGCTAGGAATTGTAATGTCAACAAACATAGACATGCTGCAATTCATGAAACATCCGGGCTATCCAGATAAGAATTTTTCCAGATTTGCTGGCGGTTTATTGTCGCGGAACAGGATCTTACCGGTCTGATCCACAAGGATAATCACTGGGATGGCAGAAACGGAGTAAGCTTTGACTGCCTCATCGTTGTGGTCAATCAACATAGTGTAGGTGATCCGGTGACGGGAAAGATGCTTTTTTATATCCTTCGGCGAATCCAATCCTCCCACATTAATTCCCACCACCGTAACCTTGTCCTTATATTTTTTGGCAAGAGCGGAAACTTTGGGTTGTGCTTTTCGACAGGGTTTACACCAGGAAGCCCAAAAATAAAGCAATAGCGGTTGGTCCCCAGCCAACTGATCGAGACGCACCTTCTTCCCATCTACATCCACTAACGTGAGCTCCAGAAGATTGCCGCCTCTCGTGTTTGCGGCATAGAGGAAGGAGGAAGTAATGGATATTATCAAGATCACAGTAAACAAAAATATTTTTTCCCGCAAAGTCCCTCGCCTCGCCATACCTACTCCCTTCTCTGTGATGACCGTCAGATAGTAGCGGTAAGTCAAAGAAAAATCAAATCATTGTGCACCGGTTTTTCATTTGTTTATTTTTGTGGTGGTATAGTGTCCTTCCTCACGCGGAAAACGTGATTGAAAGTGAGGGGATAAAATCTTATCCAAGGAGAATATTGGCAGGAGTTTCCCCAAAAATATTATGAGCAACACAGGCCAAGGGGAAGGCTAGTCCACAACGAGCAATTCGCGCCATTTTATGGCAGTGTCGCTTTCGAAAATGCACCAAATCTTCATGCTGGCTCTCGCCAAGCTGAGATGCGTAAAGACA
>CBFDBW010000312.1:0-3940 GCA_965603145.1 uncultured Syntrophobacterales bacterium | reverse complement strand
TTAATATTCAGCGCTGGTCTCTTGTGCGGCACACCTGCTATCGGTTGTAATCGTACCATTGTTACTACCATTTCTCCACAGACTCTGTTAATGGCATATTCAATGATGGGGGGATTTTGGGCGCCAGAACTAAAGTATGCCGGTTATGACAAACTGATCCTTCGTGGCAAGTCCCCCGATCTGGTTTATTTGTGGATACACAATGACAAAGTAGAAATTCGTGATGCTACCCATTTGCAGGGAAAAGGCGCTATTGAAACTGCAGAACTTGTTCGGCAGGAGTTGAAGGAACCCAAGGCCCAGGTGGCGGCAATCGGCCTGGCCGGTGAAAATAGGGTCTATTTTGCTTCCATCGAGCAAGGCAGGTCCAGCGCCAGCCGCGGCGGAATCGGGGCCGTAATGGGAGACAAAGGCGTTAAGGCGATCGCTGTTCGCGGTACAAAGGACATTCATGTTGCCCGACCGGCTGAGTATATAGAGCTATGCAACGAAGTGCTAGAATATATAAAATGGCGAGAAGAGAATCCAATTCGCGGGGTGATACCCATTTTGTCTGTGCTTGGATCACCGCAAGAGATGGTTATTCATGATGAGAAGTGGCACACCGAGAATTTCATGTGGGGAAATGTCCGCACTCGACGAAAAGGGTTCTGGACCGAGCAAGTCGAAAAGGAATGGACAGAGACTCTGGAAAGCGCGCGGACGCGGCTGATTAGCTGCTACAACTGCCCAATGAAATGCGGCGCAACGCTTTCCATGCCGGGACATCCGACCTACATGATGAAGTGCTTTACGAAACTTACCTATACTATGGCTGCCATGTCCGACCTTGACTTTGGTTTGAGAATCGCTCAACGTGCTACGGAATATGGTGTGGATGGATACTCAGCACCGCAGACTATGGCCTTTGCCCTTGAACTCTACGAGAACGGCATATTGACAGACGACGATTTCCCGGGAATGCCGGTAGATACTGAGGGGCGATTTCACTGGTTGCTTGACAGAATTGTCCGACGAGAAGGAATAGGTGATGTTTTGGCCAATGGCACCTATTGGGCAGCTAAAGAGATTGGTAATGGCGCAGAAGTCTATGCTCACAATAACATCAAGAAACATGAGCAGCTGCCCCTCAAATTATCGATGCTCAATCCCGTATACTTCCTGATGTATTCTACCGGGGAAAAGATAAACATTACACAAATACAAGGGCAGTTCCCCCAGGCGCCTTTTCCCAAGAGAGAGCACAGAGAAGCGTTTGTAAAGGATTGGTTCCAGGTTCCTGATGAAAAGTTCAAGCAGTACTTTTTAGATTGGGAGCCACGCGGAGAAAACTCAATTCCCTACTACCCAACTGCTGAAATGTGTTGCGACATCGTCGACTGGCATGAACGAATGCACTATATCGATGATGCCCTTGGCACGTGTGCCGGTTTATCATCTTTTCATTTAAAGCCACCGTATCATATACACAATTACCCGAAATTTGTCTCAGCAGGCGCCGGGATCGATATGGATGAAGCCAAACTAACACAAGCAGCCAGAAGGTATCGAACTTTGGTTAGAGCAGTCAATATAAGGCGAGGCATGCGAAGAAAAGACGAGAAGCCACCAGATGACCACTGGAAATATAGATTTCCCGAACTTGAAGAGGAACTCCTGGATACCTACTACAAGTACAAGGGGTGGAATGACGAGGGCATTCCTACCAAAGAGACCTTGCATGGATTGGGTCTGGATTACGTGAGCAAGGACTTTGTTGAGAGGGGGATCTTGATGGATAGTGAAGACGTTCCTTCCAAAGAAACCTCGGCGGAATAGTGGCTGGCATAAACCGAAGGAGGCTGTACCCGTGAAGGGTGAGCAAACGAAGAAGATAATCAAGACCATAAGAATCGATGCCGATAAATGCAATGGTTGCCGGGCATGTGAGGTAATCTGCTCCGCCTTTCACGCAGCGGAAAAATACAGCAGCAATAATCCGGCGAGGGCTCGTATTCGGGTGATCCGTGACCCCCTTAGAGACATATATGTTCCTGTATATGCGGGAGATTATGCTCCCGCGGAATGTGCCGGCAGAGACAAGTACACCATTGATGGGAAGGAATACGAAGAGTGTGCTTTCTGCAGAGCTTCCTGCTCGTCCAGGGACGAGTTCAAAGAACCCGATTCCGGTCTTCCCCTCAAATGCGATATGTGTGAAGACGATCCGCCACAAAAGGAGCCCTTGTGTGTTCAGTGGTGCTTGAGTGATGCCCTGATCTATGAAGAAAGGGAAGAGGAAGTAGAAGAAGAGGTAAAGCTGGAGGAGATGGAGATAGGGTTGGAGTCAATGGTGGACAAATATGGATTGCAGAAGGTACTTGATGCCGTGGCCCGGATGTCAATAGAAGGAATGAAATAGTAAGGCGAAAGAAGAGGATTGGAAAAGATAATGGAGACTTTGCCCCTAGCCTCCTTCAAAGAGGTCATAGACGAGGTAAAAGCGAACGGTGGAGACGCCGTCAAACTCTGCTATGAATGCGGAATATGCGACACGGTGTGCCCTTGGAATAGGGTGACCACTTTCAGCATGCGCAAGCTGATCCGAGAGGCTACGTTCGGTTTGAGCGAGATAGAACGTGAGGAGATTTGGCTCTGTACTACCTGCGGGAGGTGCCCTCAGTTATGCCCCAGGGACGTGAAGCAAATAGAGGACATGGTATCCCTGCGCAGGATGGCCACGGAATATGGTCTTTTTCCTCCCTCTGTGCGCGCTGTACGCGCCGTAGGCGCAAGTCTCACCACTCAGGGTAACCCCCTCGGTGAAGAACGAAACACCCGGGGGGATTGGGCAGAAGGTCTGTCTGTCAAAGCCTTCACAGAGGGGATGGAAGTCTTGTATTTCCCCGGTTGCTACCTCAACTATGACCCGAGACTAAAGAAGGTAGCCGCTGCCACGGCCAATATCCTGAATAAGGCAGAGGTAGATTTCGGGATACTGGGTGTGAAGGAGAATTGCTGTGGCGAGAGCATCCGCAAGGCTGGCAATGAGGCAGTATTCAAACGCCTGGCCAGGGAGAACATCAAGACTTTTGTCGACCATGGGGTGAAAACGATCCTCGTTTCTTCCCCTCATTGCTACCACACCTTCAAGAACGAGTATCCTGAGTTTAGGGTGAACTTTGAGGTGGTTCATATCTCCCAGTATCTGTTCCAGCTTATTGGCGAGGGAAGACTCACGTTCAGCAAGGAATATGGGCAGAAAGTGACGTATCATGACCCATGTTACCTGGGCCGACATAATGGCATCTATGACGAACCTCGAGAGGTCTTGAAAAAGATACCCGGTTTGGAACTGCGTGAGATGGCAGAGTCGCGAGAAGATAGTCTCTGCTGCGGAATGGGAGGAGGCAGGATCTGGTTTGAAACTCCAATGTCTGAAAGATTCTCCAACCTCAGACTGGAACAAGCGATCGGGGTTGGGGCTGAGGTGCTGGTAACTTCTTGCCCGTACTGCATCACCCAATTCGAGGATAGCAGGTTAAGCCTGGAGGATAGTGAGGTCATACAGATCAAGGACATCACAGAGATTCTCCAGGAAGTGATCTAGTGCTTTGCGGCGGAAGTGATGCCCTGGTTACGGGCTAACACGCAAAGCACTCTGGCAGTTGGGCGATGCCTACTCAAGCCAGGGGAGGACTTGTGCCCAACTGCACTAGGTACTGAAGAACTCTGATGAGGCGGTGGAAAGTGGGAAAAGAACTACTGCTAGAAGACATTCAACAACTGATTAAGGGTTTCGCAGACAGTCATTTTGGAGATGTGATGGTGGTCGGTGGAGGGGTCAGCGGTGTTCAAGCCTCTCTTGATCTTGCCACGGCTGGTTTCAGGGTATATCTGGTCGAAAAGGCACCTGCCATTGGCGGCCATATGGCCCAGCTTGACAAGACCTTTCCCACCA
>CBFDBW010000311.1:0-3944 GCA_965603145.1 uncultured Syntrophobacterales bacterium | reverse complement strand
GATCAATACAGGTTCACCGGTACCGTCGCCCAACCCCTTTTTACCGGATTTGAAACCCTCTCCAACTACCAGTTGGCCAAGCTCGGTCTGGATGTGGCCCAGATTCAGCTGCAAAAAACCCGCTTAGACCTAATCCTGGCGGTCAAGGAATTATATTTTGAGATTTTGCGGGCCGAAAAGATCAGCCAGGTGGCTGAACAGTCCGTACGACAACTGCAAGAAGGGGTTCGGGTGGCTCAGAATTTTGTCCAGGTGGGGATGAGGCCTAAGGTTGACGTGCTTGATGCAGAAACCCGCTTGGGAGAGGCCGAATTGCAACTGATTGTGGCGAATAACGATATTGGGGTGGCAAAGGCTCGCTTCAATACGGTGCTACGCCAACCCATAGATACTTCAGTGGCGGTGGTGGATGTCCTTACCACCGAATCCTACGAAAGATCCTATGAGTCCAGTCAACGGCTCGCCTTGCAGCACCGGCCCGAGCTGCTGGAGGCGGATAAAAATGTGGCCATAGCCGAAAAGGAGATAACGCTGGTAAAGAGCGACTACTATCCGGATATAAGTCTGTCGGCCAATTACTACCGGCGAGGTGATGATCCAACGGTGGACGGCAGCGATTTTGTGAATCGGGAAAACTGGGACATCGTTGCTGGTGCCACCTGGACTTTCTTCGAATGGGGTAAGACCCGGTATGCCACCAACCAGCAACGAGCGCGTCTGCGCCAAGCCAAAGAGAGTCTGGAGCAGATCAAAGATAGTATTCTTCTGGAGGTCAAGACCGCTTTTTTGTCGGTGCAAGCCGCAGAACAAGGTATCCGAGTGGCCGCGAAAAGTGTTGAGTCTGCAGAGGAAAACTTCCGAATCAGCCAGGAGCGCTACAAAGAACAGGTGGCCACCGCTACTGAAATACTTGATGCTCAGACCAGGCTGACCCAGGCAAGAACAAACTACACCAATGCCCTGGTGATTTTTAACTTGGCCCGAGCTGCATTGGTTCGAGCCATGGGTCTGGAGTATGAACCCACTTGAGAATTGCACCCTTTGCAGGTCCCGCATCTTACTTATCTCCGAGAGGCTCAGATCACTTATGGTGGTGGTTTCTTACTTGAATGGGTTTTATCCCTGTGATAGTGTGTGCCATACTGCCAGTGCTAGGTGTGGCTAAGCGCTGGAAATACCAGAGTGTTCCGACTCTGAACGACTGCCCATGATTCAACTCTATCACGTGTATAAGGCCTACGGCGGTGAGCAATACGCCCTGCATGATGTGACCTTGACCGCCGATAAAGGCGATTTTTTGTTTATCACTGGTCCCAGTGGGGCTGGGAAGACCACCCTGCTCAAGCTCATCTTCTGTGCCGAGCCGGCAACCCGGGGACAGCTCCTGGTAGATGGCGTTAATCTGCAGCGGTTGAAGCGTTCAGGTGTTCCATACCTCAGACGGAAAATAGGCGTGGTTTTTCAAGATTTTAAGCTCCTGGGAGAGCGCACTGTTTTTGCCAATGTGGGGTTGACTCTGGAGGTGACCGGACGGCCCCGGGCCTACATCGAAAAGAAGGTTCGGCAGGTATTGCGGTTGGTGGGACTTGATGCCAAGGAAAACCATCTTTGTTGCAGACTGTCCGGTGGTGAACAACAACGGGTTGCCATTGCCCGGGCAGTAGCTGCCAATCCAATCATAGTTTTGGCAGACGAGCCCACAGGGAGTCTTGACGATGAAATCACCCTGGAGATCTTGGAATTATTCAGGGAGATAAACCGGCGCGGTACGACGGTGGTGTTGGCAACACACAACAGGGAGCTAATAGGCAAAGTCCCAGGCGCCAAGGTGGGCATACTGCGTCAGGGACGGCTGGTGGCTGCAGGGGTCGCCAGGCAGGTCATGGCTCAGCGCTCGGCCTTGGAGATGAGCTCCCAGGGGGTGTTGTAACGGAATGCGCATAGGTCTGCTGGTCTATTTTCTGCGAAAGGCCCTGGGAAACATCTGGACCAACCCGTTTATAAGCTTGGTGACACTCAGTACCATAGCCATCTCCATGCTTATTCTGGGACTCTTTTCCTTGATATACTTGAATGTTCAGCAGTCTCTGCACCAGGTGGGTGGTGAACTCCAAATCACAGCATATCTCCAAGAGACCATCTCTCCCAAGCAGGCTGAAGTGCTTCGCAGTAAGGTTGCTGATTGGCCAGAAGTAGAAGGAATCACTTACATCAGTAAGGAACAGGCTCTCGCTCGTTTTCGTAGCCAACTGCGGGAGTACGCTGGAATACTGGCAGGGCTCAAGGAAAATCCCCTCCCAGCCTCTCTGGAACTGACATTGATGCCCCAGTATGGACGCTCTGGAAACATCAAAGAACTCTCAACCCGGCTGGGGCGGTTGCCCGGAGTTGCAGAGGTCCAGTATGGTAGAAAATGGATGGCGAAATTGAGGGTATTTGTTGAGCTGATGAAGCTGGTGGGTATTACCGTGGGGGGACTTCTTCTCATTGCCACCATATTCGTAATCTCCAACACAATTAGACTGACTTTTTATTCCCGGCGGGAAGAATTGGAAATCATGCGGTTGGTGGGGGCCACAGATTTTTTTATCAAGGCGCCTTTTCTCATAGAAGGTCTGTTGCATGGTCTGGGAGGCGCATTGCTGGCAGCTGGCGGTTTATCATTACTTATCCTGTTTCTGTTTTCGCATCTGGACTTGCCACTGAGACTTGCCGTGATGGCAGGATCCCTACCCACGGGCCAATTAGTTGCGGGATTTCTCGGTCTGGGCCTGCTCCTCGGTGTCCTGGGGAGTATGGTTTCCCTGAGGAGATTCTTACGGCCATGAGTCGAGTACTTTTAGCCTTGCTCGTATTGCTGCTCTGCGTGTCGGCCCCAACGGTGTTGGCGGAAAAGGCGCAGAAAACAAAAGATAATATTCAGGTCCACAAAGAGAAGATAAGTGAGGTTCAGAAAGAAATAAAGAGGGGCCAGGCGCAGATTAATGAGATGCGCCAGAAAGAGCGTTTGATCCTTGATCGGCTGGATCAAATGGAGCTGCAGCTTCAACTGATCCGCGATAATTTGGGAAAGCGCAGACGGGAGCGAACTCTCTTACGAAGGGAGGTCGCTGAAAAACGCAAGAGACTCAAAGAGTTGAACCAAGAGCTGGAGAAGCTCCGGGCTCTGTTGGCTCAGAGACTGGAGGCACTTTACAAATTTGGCAGACACGCATATCTCAATGTGTTGGCTTCGGCCCGTGATGTGAGCGGATTTCAACATCACTGGGTTTATCTCCGGGCGGTGGCTGAACAAGACAGTGCGCTCATAGGTCAGTTTATAAAGCGGCAGCAAGAGGAAGAGAAACTTACCCAGGCGTTCACTGCCCGGGAAGAGAAACTCGGTAGGCTGGTGGCAAAGATCGGTCAGGAAGTGGCGGAGCTGGAAAAGGTCAAACGTGAGCAGGTAGCCTTGTTGCAGGATATCCACAATCAGGAGGAATTGTACCAACACTATGTGACAGAGTTGGCAGCGGTTTCCCGCGAATTGAAGAATAAAATTGAAGAGTTGCAGCGGCAGATCGGGAGGGGCAAGGCTAGAACCCAGCCGAAAGGTGGTTTTGCCAGCAAGAAAGGGGCTCTACCTTATCCAGTCCAGGGTAAGATTATGTCTCGCTTCGGGCCAAAACAGCATAAGAAATTTGGCACTAAAATTCGTAGCAACGGCATTGAAATAGCCACCGAACCACTGTCTCCACTGGTCGCCGTCTACGGTGGACAGGTTCTTTATTCAGAGTGGGTGAAAGGTTACGGCAAGGTGATCATCATTGATCACGGTGACAAATACTACACTCTCACTGCCCATTTGGCGGAGGTGTTGAAGGAGACTGGTGCAACGGTAGAGTCGGGGGAGATTATTGGCTATGCCGGGTATTCTCCCATTGAGAAAAGCGGGGGCAAGGTTT
>CBFDBW010000310.1:0-3947 GCA_965603145.1 uncultured Syntrophobacterales bacterium | reverse complement strand
GTTTTGCCCTGTGCTAATGGATGAGCAGATACCACTCCCCCCTCCGCAGCGGGCTGTGCGGTTTCTACCTTCAAATCCTCCGGCTTCACAGTAACGCCACGTCTGGCAAGGATCTCCACACCGACTCGAAGTCTCTGTTCCTCGTCCAGATCAGCAACAACAGGGTCATTACCGTGAATAAACGCTTTTATTGCCTCAATCGCCTTTGGATGGTCTTTCTCAGCTAAAACGCTCTCAGGCTCCCCAGGATGGACGATCTCCTCTTTTTTAGTAACCTTGCCCTCAACAGGGGGCGTTTGGACAGGCTGTACAGGCTCTGGCTTCATAGTCAGGCTATCTGGTGGTATTTCGCCTGGCTTTTGGTCTTTTGCTAATTTCACCCCAATATCTATTGCAGCTCGAGCAGCGAAAGGTGTGGCCAAAACAACTGATTCAACTCCCTTACTGCTCACACTTTCCTGTAGCGATTGAACCAGCCTTTGTTTTAGATCACCTTCGCCCTGTATACCGGTGGCGTAGTGCATCAACCTTGTCACATCTTCTTCACCCAACTCTCCAATGAAACTGCTGTATCCACCCTTCTTAATCATTTTCATTATAGCATCATCAACCTCGCCACCAAATTTTGCTACATAAAGATCGCCCAACTTCTTTGTGAAAGTTCTACCAAACGGTAACATTCCAACTATGGCATCGCCGGTTTCCTCTCCTGCCGATTCGATTGTAACTTCTCCCCATGCTTTCAGGATCGACATTGGTGTTGTCTCGCCAGCCACATCAATAACAAGCTTACCCTGATCGTCAAAGTGTACCTGTTTCGGCATATGTCTTTCAATTGCATTGGCAGCGATCTTTGGTGAGAACCCCGTAGCCGATCGTGCCAACGCCCTGGCTGACCATCCGGAAACTCGCCATATCTGTCTCATCACACTTTGCGGAACCCTTTTTCCGAAAATTCTTAGAGCTAATCGCTGTCCAGCTTTCTGGCCCAAGCTGGCGAACCCTCCGGTCATAGCAAATTCACCCATATACTTCGGTAGTGCAGAAACACCTTCTGCTACTTGACCACCGAAAGTAAGTCCTTTTTCCTGACGCTCTATTTCCTCCGCTTGTTTGGTGAACCAATTCTCAATCCTTTTTCGATCTCCCTCTCTCGTAGCTTTCAAACCGGGGAATGGTTCAAACCCTGTCATTCGGGATCCGGCATGAGGACGGACTACCCATTGATTGTAATCCCACTTCTCATTATGGAGCCGTGACATAGCTTCTCTCGCCGGTGCAGACTCCATCATCGACAACATTTCACTAACTACTGGAACTGTACTTTTGATAGCTTCTGTAGGTGTCTCATATTTCTGACCCAATCTTTCCCAAAATCCTGCTGCTTCCGGCCCCGGTGGTTTTAGTCCTGGCCTCGTGAGATCTGCCGGCGTTGAGTAATTTTTAACTTGTGGCTTGTTACCTATTCTGATTGGCGTTCCTGCCAACAAATTGTCCAAAAACGAATTTACATCTGCGGTTTGTGGTTTTGGTGGCAGTCCTTCCGGATAGATATCACGAACGTCTTGTGGTGTTCCTTTAGGAAATTGCGGCTTCGATGATGTTGTCATCCCCACAGCCAGCAATTCATCGAGATAAGTGTTCAGGTCCGGCACGATTTATTATCTCCCCATCGATTGAATTGCCTGCATTATCTCTGCCGTAGTCAGCTTCCGAGTCTCGCCGGATTTCTGGTCTGGCACACCGTCCTGGATTGCGGCAAACAGTTTCTTATACGATTCCGGATGAAGGGCGTAGCTTTGCCGTAAGTCCATATCCGGTATCTGGCTTTGGACCAGCTCCTCTAATTCCTGAAATTCCTGCTGCTGCTTTGCTTGAGTGATCCCAATGTCCATAAATGTGTGTGGACTCTTTTTCTCCGGTGTCGATAAATCTTCGTCAAGAAAGCTCTCGACATTTGCTCTACTCTCCGGTGTGAGATTAAATGGGTTATCGTTGCCAACGAACATTCCCCGGTTATCTACCGGAACTGCTGCCGGTGGAGCTGCGGCCCCTGGTGCGAAACTATGGCCCTGTTGATCTGGTGGTGGTGCGGCAGAAGTTCTATTTGAAACGCCCGGTCCTTCTTCCGGCCCGAATAACATGGACCGGAAAGCACCAGCGTCAACACCCGGCTCCTCTTTCGGGAATAGAAGCTCCTCTGCCCTTTTCTCTGCCTTCGAAGCAAGTTCGTCACTGGACGCACCTTTCGCTATAGCCATCCATCGCTCACCTTCGTCCAGCGTTCCGATCTCATCCGTAGTGGCCGGCCTTCGTCCCCACTGGTCCCTCGTAGCCATATCCTTCTTCTCTGTCTGGTCCAGCATATCCCATTTCTGCTGTTCTCGCTGTTGGTCGGGAGTCTGCATCGCATTCTGACTATAATCTTGTCCCAACTGGATCAGATCGGGCCATTTCTCCATCAGTGTCTTCATGTTCTTTAGCTTGTCATCTGGATTCAGCGATTGCTGGACAGCGGCCCAATCATTTTGGAAGTCTTCTCGCCTCTTAGACCTGTCTTGATTATGTAAAGTTGCACCAGGCGATGTAGATCTCCACGCTGCCGAAGCAACGCCCCCAACTCCTTTTAATAATTCATCCAAAAAAGCCATGAAAAATCTCCTTTATTTATATTAGTCACCGCCCATTGCAAAGCCAGCGTTCCAGCTACTACTCGATCCACTACCAGATGATGTGGAGAACGTCATTCCAAGTAACGTCAACATGATCGCCAGATCGTCCGGCGATGTAAGTTGGTTCTCCTCTGCGAACTTCATAATCTCTGATTCCAGCTCTGCCTGTGCCTGCGTCTGATCTGCTGCACCAAATTTGAATATTTCACCCAAACCACCTATCTGTTGAGCTGCTATCTGGAGATTGTTCTGAATCTCCTGTGCCGGCACTTGACCGAAGGCCATAGCAGGGGCCAGTGTCGATAGTGACCTGTTAGCAGAAGCCTCGTCCAATGCCTGGTTCTGCTGTAAAGCATTCCAGTTCAAATCGGCCCACTGAGTAGCTAATCGATCATTCACATCTTGAGAAGCTTGTACTCGAGCTTGTGATCGTCCGGATCCGAAGAACCCCGGACCGGCATAAGCCTCATCGATCATCGGATTGATGTCTTTCTTCAAGCTCGTCATTGCCGGCTGGTAATATTTGTCCGTGAAATAACTTGAGATATCCGTATCAGTAAACTTCTTTGCTCCAACATTACCAGCCAGCAAATCCGAAGTAGCCTGCCCGGTTTCGGCGAATAATGGCGTTCCCGCTTGCTGCGGTGTCCCGAGATAGTCAGAAAAATTACCGGCCCCGGTGATCGCTGTCTGCTGAATATCGGTTAGAGGAGATACACGATCTCCCTGATAGACCTTCTCGTTCTGGCCCATCAAACCGCTATACATTCCAACCAGTTTGTCAATTTGAGCCCGCTGGATATCGGTTTTATTTTGTGACTCTGAAGAAGACTCTGAGGAAGATGCTCCACCGGACATAATTATATCTCCTTACAAACTTCAAATTCATTTAGTTTAGTAAATCCCCATCTTCGACACCAAAGTTTCAACGCCCGATTAGGAGCTGCAACGAGCCTCCTAATACCAAGTCCTTTCGCCCACTTTTCCACGCTTGCAAAAGCTACATCAACTTCGTTCCTTTTCATTCCTTCCGATCGTGCCTGCCACATGAAAGCCTCTGTTCGATCCTTGCGATAAGCGACAGTAAAGCCTTTCAGCTTATCAGCCTCTACAGCCAGGCAGACGAAAGTTTCCTCCGGCCAGCAAACGAGCCTTTCCACCAGCTCTCGAAGTACACTCGCTCTGGTCTGACCATGAGATAGTACGAACCAGGGTACTAACACCCCCGCCACTTCCGGATTTTTAGTTACTACATAATTCATTACGGAGCCTTAA
>CBFDBW010000309.1:0-3969 GCA_965603145.1 uncultured Syntrophobacterales bacterium | reverse complement strand
GACACCTGAAACCCTGAGATTTGGTGCTTGGGATTTGAGATTTCGGAATGCGGATGTGGGATGGTAGCACTCTAGAATCAGATCGAATGATTTTAGACACTTTAGTTCATTTTAGGCATTTTCTCTTTAGGCATTTGTTATGTACTACCCATACTTCTTAGCTTACATGGTCAGTGGTTTTGTTATCAGCCTTGTTGTCTTATTGTGGGCTCTGCGAAATGGTCAGTTCAAGGACCAACAGCGGGCGCGGTTTCTGCCCTTGGAGGTGGGACTGGAGACAGAACCGGTCAAGGTGTCGAAGATAGGTAAAATTGAAGCGTATGCTCTCATTGTGCTCGCATCTCTAGGATTATTTGGCACCGTCGCTACCCTGCTGTTTTCCATTTTTAAAGGAGGATAGTTTTACATTTTAGATTGCGGATTTCGGATTGCAGATTGATGAAAGGCGCAAGGCACAAGGCAGTAGAAGACTAAATTTTTTCCCTGAGCCTTGAGCCCTCTGCCGCTCTGAATTCTGGCTACTGACTATTTTTCATTTTCCTGACACCCGACACCTAAAACCCTGAGATTTGGTGCTGGGGATTTGGGATTTCGGATTGAAGAAAGGAGCAAGGCACAAGGCAGTAGAAGACTAAATTTTTTCCCTGCGCCCTGCGCCTTGAGCCGTATGCCTCTCTGCATTCTGGCTACTGACTATTTTTCACTTTTGTACATTTTAGACACTTTAGCTCACTTTAGTCATTTTAGTCATTTCTCCTGGAGGAACGGTTTTGCATTTTTTTGAACTGCGGAATTTTCAACATTTTGTTCTCTACCTTTTCCCGGGCCTTATTTTCGTTTTCCTTTTTGCTGCGTCCCTGGCATTTATGTTTTTCAGGAGAAGGGATTCGGAGGAAAGAGAAAAGCGGATTATACAGACCTATATTGGAGAATTCGAGGAAAGGAATGCGCCATTTCCTCTCATTGCATTTCTGACCATACTGGGCACAGTCTTGTGGCTCTTCCTTTACATACTTTTCACGGGTGTTTTGGGGGTAAAAATATAGCATGCATACTGAAAACCACCATGGCTCAGCTTTTGGCACCTGGATTATAGTTATTCTTCTTGTGCTTCTGGTTTTTGCCCAGGGAGCCTTTTCATTCCTGGTTGTCGGTGATCTCGGCCAACCCGACTGGGACTACCGTCCGGTAAAAGACGTGCCAGGAGAATCTCCCTACGCAATTTACGAACCGCTTCCGTACCCGCAGCACATAAGAGGACAGAAAGGTGAGTAGGTGAAAAAAGCTCTTGTCCTAGCCGGAATCCTGTTTTCCGTAGTAGTCGTGGCTGTTCTGGTCCTGCGGCACATAGACGACTATGCCGATTTTTGGCGGATGCGGGAGACACCTGGCGTTAGACCCCACGAAGAACCACTGCTTATCATGGAGGCGGGAGTGGTTCCAGTGTCCGCTGCTGAAGCAATGTTGAGAGCCAGTAAAGCTGAAGAGCTTCAATCCCCCTTGAACCTCGAGGATCCTGCTGTGATCGAGGCGGGAAAGAAATTATACTTTAACTTTTGCTATATGTGCCACGGCCCCAATCACGACGGCAAAGGAACCGTGGGGCAGAGTTTCAGTCCATTGCCGGGAGATATAAGAAGCGCCAAGGTACAAGCCATGCCGGCTGGAGTGCACTTTAAAGAGATAAGCTATGGAATTCCGGATGGCAGACAACCCGCCCTTGCCACCACCATCACTGTTTTAGACCGTTGGCGTATCGTGGCGTATGTAAAATCCCTCGGTGTCCGCGAGTAAGATGAATTCTTCTTTCCCTACCTGCGATCTCTGCGGGCTTCCACTTCGCTACCAAAAGCTCTCCTCAACCACGCACAGCAGAACATTCCATTTCTGCTGCCTGGGATGCAAACAAGTGTTCCACATGCTTATTGAATCATCCGATGCAGGGGATCCCGAATCTTTCCGAGAAACAGAACTCTTCAAAAAGTGTCAGGAGATGGGAATAATTCCCAGATCTGATGCTGAGCTGGCAGAAAAAGCTCGGGCTCAGGTTCTCCCTGCAGCTCCTTTGCCACCGAATGGACCAGCTACAGAAACAGAATATCAGACACCAAGCCTTGATAATGATACTTTGAGCTTGACCCTTAATGTTGACCAGATGTGGTGCCCCGCCTGCGCCTGGGTCATTGAAGAGACTCTCAGGAGAACTCCTGGAATCATAGGCGCATCCTGCAACTTTGCCACCGACCGGGTTAGATGTGACTACAATCCGGTTCTTATCTCTCCACAGCGTATCATCGACTCTATAAAGGGGCTTGGCTACGAAGCTTTGCTGCCGGGTGAAGAGACAGAAGCCAGAGAAAGAAAGGTAGAGTTCATTCGCTTTGTTGTCTCCGCATTGCTAACCATGAATGTGATGATGCTCTCCTTTGCCCTTTATTCCGGTTTTTTTACCGAGTTCTCGCCTGAGACAATTCAGAAACTTTCATGGCCCACCTTTGTCTTGGCCAGCGTCGTTCTCATCTATGGAGGTCGCAACATTTACCGTAGAGCTTGGATCGGGCTCTCAACCGCCGCTTTTAGTATGGAAACCTTAATAACAGTTAGCTCCTTAAGTGCCTATTTTTACAGCTTTTACGGTCTGCTCAGCGGCAGCATGCACCTTTACTTCGACACGGCCTCAATGCTCATTACTCTCGTTCTCCTTGGAAAACTGCTGGAAAGGAGGGCCAAGGCTGAAGTCCAGGAGGACCTGGCGAATTTCTTCTCTCTCCGCCCCAGCAAAGCAAAAATTTGTTCCGAGCAGTATCCGCGAGGTCGCTACGTCGCTGCTGAACACCTTCGACAGGGAGACATCTTCAGGGTTGAAGAAAGTGAGGTGTTAGCTGCCGACGGCTTTATTCTCGATGGTGAAGGAGCTGTGGATGAATCGTCTCTCACCGGAGAACCACTCCCTGTTACCAAGAAAATTGGAGATCTAGTAAAGAGCGGCAGCAAGGTCATCCAGGGGACATTTGAGATAAGGGCCGAAGGGGTTGGAGAGGACTCTGTTGTGGGACAGATGATAGCCATCATGGAGAAGGCCTTAGGAGAAAAGACACCTTTCGAGGGGAAAGCCGAACGCGCCCTACAGTGGTTTGTTCCTGTTATCATTGCCCTCGGGGTGGGAACCGGCTTGGTCTGCCTGCTTTCGAGACTAACATTTGACCAGGCAATGATTCGGGCGGTCACGGTTATGGTGATCTCTTGTCCTTGCACTCTGGGTATTGCTATTCCCATGGCCAGGGTGGCCGGGATTTCACTGGCAGGGAGAAAAGGAATCCTGGTCCGGGATTTTATTTCTTTTGAACAGGCCGACAGGGTTGATGCTTTCGTTCTGGATAAGACTGGGACGGTGACCAAGGGACAATGGTCGCTTCGTGAGGTTATTCCGGTTGACTCTTTGTCTGGAGCAGAACTCCTCGCCTTGGCTGCATCGCTGGAAAATGAGTCGGATCATCTCATTGCCGCCGAGATCACCAGAAAAGCGGCGAGAAGAGAGGTGCAACCACTGAGTGTGGAGAATGTAGAGGTCTCTGAGAATGGAGTATCGGGCGTCGTTACAGGCAAAAAAGTCAAAATTGGATCTCGAGGGTTTCTTGCTGCTGAGTTGGAGGCCAGCCCCGACCTAGCTGTTGCCGAAAACAGGCCTGAACATTCTTTGGTCTTTATGAGTTATGCAGGTCGAGTGTGCGGTGTTTTCGTCTTTGGCGACGAGCTGAAACCCAACTCAATCCCGGCGGTAAGACGTCTACATGGGGCCGGTTATAGGGTTGCCCTGGTGTCCGGAGATGATGATCAAACTACCAAGGCAATTGCCAAAGAAGTAGGAATCGACGAGGCACAAGGCGGGAAACTGCCCCAGGAAAAAGCCAGCTTCATTTCTGCCCTGCAGCAGCAAGGACAACTGGTGGCCATGGTTGGCGACGGCAT
>CBFDBW010000308.1:0-3981 GCA_965603145.1 uncultured Syntrophobacterales bacterium | reverse complement strand
CGAGCCAGTAAGGTTTTTCCGGTACCAGGGGCTCCAACCAGAAGTACGCCCTTGGGAATACGACCGCCGAGTTTGGTGAATTTCTTGGGATCTCGGAGGAATTCAATGACCTCTTCAAGCTCCTCTTTGGCTTCCTCGATGCCGGCCACATCCTCGAAGGTCACTTTGCGGGCCGAGTCAGAGACGAGGTGTGCCCGGCTTTTTCCAAACGACATTGCTTTGCCGCCACCAGCTTGCATTTGACGCATAAAAAAGATCCATACGGCAATCAGCAGCAGCATTGGGAACCAGCTGATCAGGATCGTCATGAACCAGGGCGACTCGTCTACAGCTTTTGCTGTTATCTGTACACCCTTATCCCGTAGCACCCGGATGAGGTCGGGATCATTGGGAACGAAGGTTCGAAAAGAAGTGCCGTCTTTGTACTTGCCATAGATGTCGTTTCCCTGAATGGTTACTTGATTTACCTCTCCGTCAGAGACGGCGGCGATAAACTCGCTGTAGCTTGTCTCCTGCTTGCTTTGGCCGGGATGGTTAAACATGTTGAAGAGCAGGATGACCATCAAGCTTATGACCAGCCAGAGTGCTAAATTTTTATAGAAAGGGCTCAATTCGTTTCTCCTCAAGCCAGTATACTACATTGTCAATTTCAAGTCTGTACTACTAACATACCAAATTAGTCATTGCAAAGTAAATGTCAATGACGGTTCTTGGGCTAGTTGCTTCCCACATAGAATCACGATCATCTCCCCTGCGAAAGCCATGCCAAGCCGGTCTTTACGCAAGTTTAAGTGTTCAGGTCTATCAATTCTGACACCTGATCCGCCTCCGGCGGAACACCTGACATCCTAAGATTTGGTGCTTGGAATTTGATATTTTGCAATGCTCCACCACTCCATCACCCCAGCAGACTGCCGCAAGAGGGGAAAGACCATGGAAACCACCTCAGGGGGCAGCCCGAAGCCGGGGCCTTCCCCGCTAGCGGGATCTTCGAAGGGCCCGGATTCTTTACTTTTTGAGCGCGTACTGCTCAGTGGCTACTGCTTATTAACCAACCCTTCCAGGTAGCGAAGCCGAAGCACTCGACTGGTATTCGAAGTTAGCTTTACCCGATCGTCCAGTCGGTGGCCAACAACCCAGATGATATGGTCTTTACTGCAAAGGATTGGAATCTGACGACGCTGGCTTTTGGGAACCTTGGCGTCAATAAAAAAGTCCTTAAGCTTCTTGCTACCCCCCAATCCCAAGGGGCGGAAGCGGTCGCCGGTCTTGCTGGACCTGAGAGTAAGGGGAAAGGAGACCCTGTCCAGGTCCATGATGGCTTTGTTTGGATCGTGACTGAATTCAACGGGCAGGTCCGAAGCGAGTAATGCAACCTCCATGCTGTGATTCAGCAAGGGGAACGAGTGAACGCCCTGATCTGAGATCCTAAAAGTGAAAGCCTGGACCGTCTCGGGTCGCAAAGTTACGGTCACCCAGTCGTAGCTTTTTTCAACCTGAACCGCACCAGGAAGGTCAAGCTGGCGGTTGGCTGCAGGTGATCGGCACAATTGCAGAAGGATTTCCGTATGATGAAAGCCAAATTCCCTCAGATCTCCTTTAACCTCCTGCACCACCCGTCGCAGCAAACGTTTTTGCATGGCAGGATGCGTTTCGAGCAATGGTCTGATCGGGAAACGGATTCCGCCATCCCCGTGGTTCAATGAATGCTCTTTCAGCCAGGAAGCAAGATGCGACTCCCAGAAGTCCTCCTCTTCTCGGAAGATCTTACTGGTTCGAAGTAAAGTGGCATTTAAATTGCTATTGAATGCCTGCTGAAGTTGTGGCAGCAATTCCAGCCGCAATAGATTGCGCTGGCACCACGGTTTCAGATTTGAGCTGTCTTGTCGAAAGGCAAGACCGTGGTCTTCAAGATAGGCCATGATCTCGTGACGGTGGCATTCCAACAGCGGGCGGATGACTCCATTGCGGTTGCAGGGGTCCATACCGCTGAGGCCGCGCTGGCCAGCACCGCGAAGGATTCGGAGCAGGATTTCTTCAGCCTGATCATCAGCATTATGGCCCAAGGCAAGCTTGCTTGCCCCCTTTTCGGCCATTATCTGATGGAGACATTGATAGCGGAGAGCACGTGCTGCCATTTGCAGGGAGCCACCATGCTTTTCCCGCCAGCGGCGGACTTCCAGCCTTTGCTCCACCATTGGCAGTCCTAACTGGTGGCTTAGATTGTGGACAAAAAGGGCGTCCTGATCTGCTTCAGCACCACGGAGTCCGTGATGGACATGAACCACCACCAACTCCACTTTGTGGCTGTGCCGCAGTCTATGGAGGAGATGGCAGAGAGCGACCGAGTCAGGGCCACCGGACACAGCTACCACAACCAGATCTCCTGACTGCAACATTCGGTGGCTAATGACTGTATTATGTACCTTTTCCAACAACATACGCGGTTTTCCAGGTTAATCGTGACCATTTGATTATACGAGAGGGACGGAACCCTGTCCAGGGTGGGGTGAAGAGCGTGTAATCCTAAGGCAACCATGCATCTTTGTTGTAAATATTCTAAGGATATGCTAATGAACTGCAAACGAGAAGCCATGGCGAGTCCGGCCTTGATTTCAGTTTGGCTGGACGGGGAGTTTCAGTTTTAAAAGGATGACAGCCCGTAGGGTTGTCAGGTAATCGGACTATGCAGCGGAAAAAACTTGGCCAGATTCTAGTGGAAGCCGGACTGATCAATGAAGATCAGCTGGTACAGGCATTAGAAGAGCAGAAAAATAAAAAGGGGAAGCTGGGCAAGATCATCATAGAGAAGGAATGGGCCAAAGACGAGGATATTTGCAAGGCTCTGTCCAAACAACTCAATATCCCTTACGTTAAGCTGAAAGAGCTGGAATTCTCCAAAGAGGTAATCGAGACCATTCCTCGAAAGCAGGCCAACAGGAAGCTCATCTTTCCTTACGAGAAAACGGGTAGACGCCTGCGGCTGGCCATGGCCAATCCACTGGACTATACCACCATTAACGAGGTCAGGTTCAAGACAGGTCTTGATGTCTCCGTTGCGGTTGCCACCGAGGAAGATATCCGTGAGGCCATCGATGACAACTACCAAGATGAGTTTGATTTCGATCTGTTCGCCACTATGGTTCCGTCCGAGGAGGTGGAAGTACTTGCCGAGGAGCGAGATGAAAACGAATATGATGTTGATGAACTCATTCGGCAATCTGAAATCGCTCCCATAGTGCGCTTGACCAATGCCATTCTCGCCGATGCCATCAAATTTCAGGCAAGTGACATCCACATCGAGCCCCAGGAAAAAGAGGTGACGGTGCGCTACCGCATTGACGGGATGATGAAGAACATCTTCAAGGTGGGGTTACCGGCCCTGGCTCCTCTTGTCTCCAGAATCAAAATTATCGGCGATATGGACATTGCCATGAAGCGGCGTCCTCAAGACGGGCGGACCAAACTCAAGGTTGGCAACAAACAATATGACATGCGGATATCCACATTGCCGACTATTTTTGGTGAGAAGGTAGTAATCCGCATCCTTGATCAGTCCAAGGCCTTCATCGATCTCAAGGAGCTTGGTTTCAGTCCCGATGACTTGAAGGCTTTTGCCTCCATACTTGCCCGGCCGCAGGGGATTATCCTGGTCACGGGTCCAACGGGTAGCGGCAAGAGCACGACACTGTATGCTTCTCTCAATCGGCTCAAGTCTGAGGTACTTAATATCGTTACTGTTGAGGACCCGGTAGAGTACCAATTACCCGGCACTAACCAGGTCCAGGTGAATGAAAAAGCGGGTATAACTTTTGCCTCCGGACTACGCTCCATTCTGCGCCAGGATCCCAACGTGGTCATGGTGGGGGAGATCCGCGATGCCGAGACCGCCAAAATAGCCTTTCAGGCCGCCAATACTGGGCACCTGGTCCTTACCACTCTACATACCACCGATGCTTCCACGGCGGTAAGACGGTTGGT
>CBFDBW010000307.1:0-3992 GCA_965603145.1 uncultured Syntrophobacterales bacterium | reverse complement strand
GAAGTATTCTACAACCTCGGCTGTTAAAGCTTCGACCGTGTATTCTGCCGGCATAATGTCCACCTCTAAGCCATGCTCACGTGCTGTCTGGGCGGTGATTGGCCCTATGCAGGCAATGGCGGCCTTATCCAAAAGGGATGGCAGGTCGTCGCCAGGAAACATGGCAGCGAAGTTCTCTACCGTGGAGGAACTAGTAAAAGTAATGCAGGAGATAGCACCTTTTTGCAAGAGACTTCTAACCTCTTCACTTTTCCCAGCTGGACGAATAGTCTCATAGGCTGTCACCACATCTATCTGCCCACCCATTTCTTCTAGTTTTTCCGGAAGAATCTCCCGTGCCTTGGCAGCTCTTGGCAGGAGAAACCTTTTCCCACGCACCTCTTGTTCACCCAGTTCTTCAATCACCGCCTCGGCTCGGTATTCTGATGGTACAAGATCAAGCCGTAGACCTCTTTCCGTAAGCTTTGCCGCAGTTTTAGGGCCTATGGCACCAAGGCGGATTCCGTGGAGAGCCCGCACATCTTCACCGTGCTCTTGGAGGCGTTGAAAAAAGAAGCGCACTCCATTGACGCTGGTAAAGATCAACCAGTTATAGAGCCCAAGGTTCCAAATAGCCTCATCTAGTGGTCCCCAACTGGCGGGAGGAACTACTTCAATAGTGGGGAACTCCAGACACTGGGCCCCTTTCCCTTCTAGCAGGATACGGAAAGCACTGGCCTGCTCTCGCGCCCGAGTTACCACCACTGTTTTGCCAAACAATGGTCGTTCTTCGAACCAGTTGAGATGTTGGCGCAACCCTGCGACTTCCCCAACCACGATGATGGCGGGGGGCTTGATCCCAGCTTCCCCGGCAACCTGGGCGATACTGCCAAGCGTCCCGGTAACTGTTTGCTGTTCCGCAGTCGTACCCCAACGAATGACTGCCACTGGGGTTTCTGCTGCCCTGCCGTGCTCCATCAATTGAGAACTGATGAACTCCAGGTTTCTCACTCCCATGAGAAAGACCAAGGTGCCCACACCGGTGGCCAGTCGGTCCCAGTGGATGTCGGACTCCTCCTTTCCTGGCATTTCATGTCCGGTAACAAAGGCCACCGAGGCAGACAATCCTCTGTGGGTCAAAGAAATGCCTGCATAAGCCGGCACAGCAATCGCTGAGGTAACCCCTGGTACGACCTCAAAACGGATGCCAGCTTCCCTCAGGGCAAGCGCCTCTTCTCCACCGCGACCAAAGATGAAAGGGTCCCCCCCTTTTAGACGAACCACAACGGAATGGCGCCCTTTCTCCACCAACAGAGCATTGATTTGCTCCTGACTCATGGCGTGATCCCCGGCTTTTTTGCCTACGTAGAGCCGCTCTGCTTCAGGGGGCGCGAATTCCAGCAGTTTCTCGCTGGCCAGGTAATCATAGATAATTACCTCTGCCTGCCGAAGACACTCTGTTGCTTTTATAGTAGCAAGGGCCGGATCACCAGGTCCGGCCCCAACCAAATATACCCTTCCTTGCTGTACGTCCAAAGTCTGATCACCCTTTCTTGGTTGAGATATCTGGTCCAAAAGGGACTGAGAATCTACTGATTGTCATAAAACTCCGCCAGAATCTCAGCCCCGCCTGATTCCAAAATCACTTCCGCCAACCTCTCTCCGACAACTTCTGGTTGTTGGGTATCTCCGCGCAGTTCCTCGCGGATCAACCGGACACCATCTAAATCGGCCACCATTCCAGTGAGGATCAGGGTCTCACCTTCCATGGTTGCGTGAGCGCCGATGGGCACCTGGCAGCCACCTTCCAAGCGCTTGAGAAAAGCACGCTCCGCACTAACTATGGTCATGGTTTGTGGGTGGGCAAGGCTTGCCACCATCTCGTTCGTGAAGGCATCGCCCGTTCTCGTCTCTATTCCCAGTGCCCCTTGTCCAACCGCCGGCAGCATCCGCTCCGGCTCAAGGTACTCGGAAACCACATGGCTCAATTCCATCCGCTTGAGCCCCGCAGCAGCCAGTACAATGGCATCGAAACCCTCACTTTCCAACTTACGCAACCGGGTATCCACATTGCCCCTCAAGGTTTCAATGCGCAGATCAGGTCTGAGATGAAGAAGCTGGGCAGCGCGCCGCAGACTACTCGTACCCACTCGAGCACCGTGTGGCAGCGCCTCAAGACCTGCCCCGTTTCTACTGATGAGCGCATCCCGCGGATCTTCTCTGGGAGGCATTACCGCTAAGTGCAGCCCCTCGGGGAGTTCGGCCGGCATATCCTTAACGCTATGAACGGCCAGGTCTGCCTTACCGTCTAACAGGGCCTCCTCGATCTCTTTGACAAAGAGGCCCTTGCCGCCCACTTTAGCTAGAGGCACGTCAAGGATCTTGTCGCCCGTGGTCTTGATGACCAGCAGCTCTACTGCCAGTTCTTCATGCGCTGCCAGCAGTTGAGCTTTTACCCACTCCGCTTGCCACAGAGCTAGGGCGCTGCCTCGGGTCCCAATACGCAAACGTCTCTTTTCAGTCATGGACATACTTCTAATTAGTGGCAACTGCTGCAATTAGTGGCGGCACAGCCGCTGCAACCGCTGGCACCACTTCCCATCCTACTGCTGGCTGCGCCTTTGTCTCCACCACTTTTGAAACCGAATACTGAGAGCACGCGTTTGACGTTCTCTGTATTGCAGTTGGGGCAGCCCACTGGGTCTGAAGACCGAAACACCAGGATTTCGAACTGGTCGTCACAACTTTCGCAGTAATATTCGTAAATGGGCATCAACCACTCCTGTAGAATTGTAAACGTGTGCTCATTGGCCCGCTGGACCCTGGCAGTTAAAGGTGTTGCGCCATAGTTGACCACACGAACATTGCAACCAGGCACCATAAAATAGGTATAATACCAGTACCACTAACGACTGACAATAGACCAAGACTCGGCTGCTCCACTGCCTTCCATGTGCTTACTGAAAAGTTTCTACCCAAAAACCGCCATTAAAATATTGAGATCCTGCAGTGCATCAGTACATACACTTTTTGGCGTTTTTTTTTGACGCTAGGCGCCATGCGCTTTGCGCTCTGCGTCGAGCGACTCAATAACCGCCGCTGCTAGCAGCGGAAACATGATCTCGTGGTGCCCGACAAGTTCGAAACCTCTACCGCCTGCCTGGGTCGGTCGCTCCACCACGTTAACCAGGGGCCGATAGTGGCGATTGAAATCCATGTTAACAGTGGTAAAATTCTTAAGCTGGTGACCTAGATTCCTCACAAGAGTAACGGCTTTAAGAAAGATTTCTGGTAACAGTACCGCCGAACCCAGGTTCACATAAACACCACCTTCCAGGGAAGCCACGAGCCCAGCGAAGATCCGAAAATCCAGGTGAGTGGCGCTCCCGGTCGCTGCTGGATCTACGCTCGGGTGAATGTGGATAACATCGGTGCCCAGGGCAACATGCACTGTGACAGGAATGGAGAGTCTGACACCTGCGGCGAGAATGCTTTGCTCCACATGAGGGACGTTAGCCTGCTGCAGTGCCTCCCCCACCGCCGCGCCTAGCCCCATATCCGCTTCCCTTTCCTGGGCTATAGCCCTGTTTAAGAAATCGGCAGTCTCATGGCTCATGCCAAAATCGCCTTCTGCTAGAGATGTGGCCACATCCTCCGAAGTCCCTCCCACCAACGCCATCTCGGCATCGTGGATTATTCCGGCGCCGTTCATGGCCACGCCGCTCAGCACGCCCCTCTCCATGAGGTCGATTATGATGGGACTGAGTCCGACTTTGATTGGGTGGGCTCCCATGCCAAGCAGTACCGGCCTCTTCTGCTCCCACGCTTTGCATATCCTGTGCACCACTTCCCTAAAGTCAACCGCCCCCAGGAGGGAAGGAAGCCGCTTCAGAAACTCGCTGAGGGACTGCCCTTTGTCCCACTTTTGTCCAATGTCTTCCAATAAAACCTTACTTTTTCTTTCGCCAAGAGGGGAGGTGCGAATTCCTTCAAGGGAAATGGGCTTGCTTTTG
>CBFDBW010000306.1:0-3997 GCA_965603145.1 uncultured Syntrophobacterales bacterium | reverse complement strand
AGCTGCCGCTGCTGCTGTTTCAGGAGAACAGAGGTACACTTTGTCGTCTTTGGTTCCCGAACGACCCGGGAAGTTCCTCGGAAAAGTGCGGAGGCTCACCTGGCCGGTGCCGGGGGCCTGCCCCATGCCAATGCATCCCAGACAACCGGACTGGTGGATCCGGGCTCCAGCCGCCAGCAGATTCATGACCCCGCCCCGCTCAGCCACATTCTCCAGCACCTGTCTGCTGCCCGGGTTGATGTGAAAGGAAGTGTCCGGATGGGCAATGCGGTCCTTCATGATCTCGGCCACTACCATGAGATCGCGAAAAGAAGAGTTGACACTGCTTCCCACGATTGTTTGATGCACTTTTATCCCGGCTACCTCGCGGACAGCGACCACGTTGCCAGGAGATGAGGGGCAGGCGATCAGCGGTTCCAAACTGGAGAGGTCAATCTCCGCATACTCATCATATTCAGCCCCTTCATCGGCAGATAATTCAACCCAGCCGTCTCCCCGCCCCTCGGACTCCAGGTAAGCCCTGGTGTTTTCGTCTGACGGAAAAATCGTAGTAGTAGCACCCAACTCCGTACCCATGTTACCGATGGTTTCCCGGTCGGTAGCAGAGAGGCTCTTTACACCTGGCCCATAGTATTCGATGATCTTCCCCACACATCCCTTGACATCATAGCGCCGCAGCATCTCGAGGATGACGTCCTTGGCGCTCACCCAGTCTGGAAGTTCTCCGGTGAGTTTGACCCCCAGAATTTTCGGGCAAGGGAAGTGGTAAGGTCGGCCCGCCATTGCCAAGGCCACGTCCAACCCTCCTGCACCCATTGCCAGCATGGAAACACCTGCAGCGCCTGGGGTGTGACTGTCTGCGCCCAGCATGGTTTTTCCCGGAACTCCGAAACGTTCCATGTGAACCTGATGGGAAATGCCGTTGCCAGGACGGCTGAAGTGAATCCCGTACCGGGCACAGGCTGTTTGTAGGTAAATATGATCGTCGGCATTCTTATTGTCAGTCTGAAGTAGATTGTGATCCACATACTGCGCTGAAAGCTCAGCTCTGATCCAGTCAAGGCCCAGTGCCTCAAACTCCAACATGGCCATTGTACCCGTGGCATCCTGCAGCAGGGTATGGTCGATGGTAACGCCGATTTCCTCACCAGGAACAAGACTACCTTCCACCAAGTGAGCTTCTAGAATTTTGTGTGCGAGGTTTTTTGCCATCTCTGCCACCCCTTTCTTTAGACGTTAACGAAGCATGACTTTTAAATATATCAAAAAAGATACCGGTCGACCAATTGGGTCGCAGAGCGCAAAGTGCAGAGCGAATAACAATACTCCTAACCGAGAAATCTATAATAAACAGAAGACAGGATGGCCCAAGCCAAAACCGCCACCGTCAATACAACACACACGCCAGCGAGGCTTTTATGGAAAAGATTCTCCCTGGTTCTTTCGTGATAACCCAAAAAGTAACCCAGAATGATACCACCAACGATCCCACCACCGTGGCCCCAATTGTTAATTCCCGGAACCAGAAAACCAAAAATGAACAGCATCAACACCCATCCGCTAATCTGCTTATAGATGGCTTGTCCATATGCGCCTCCCCTACTTTTCCCGTAGTAAAGACTGGCGCCAATCAGACTGCAGACAGCGGCTGAAGCCCCAAGGGTTAAACGCACTCCAGCAAAGTATGAAACCAAGAAGCCAAAGATACCGCCGAGAGTATAAAGGCCAATCAAGCGATTTGCTCCGTATTCACGCAGTACGAGAGGGCCTATTTGGTACAAAGCAATCATGTTGAACACAATGTGCAAGATTCCACCATGAAGATAATTGGCGGAGACGAGGGTCCACCAGCGGTGCCCCTGATCTATGGGTATTGTTCCCGATGATCCCAGCAGCAAGAGTGCCCCGTTTGATGGGGAAAGAAACATAAACGGATTGGCTGACAAGCCCATCCTTGTCGGATTCATAAGGAGAGAGATCAGGTACATCCCCACATTGGCATAAATAATGGTCTTAATGAGTTGGTCGCTTTGTAAAAGGCCACGAGTTATGGGAATATTTTTCCATCGGGCTCCAGGTCTCGATATCCCACAATGAGGACATTTGTGCTCAGCAACACTGATCAGCTTGCCGCAATGGGGGCAGAGAATTGATTTTCTGCGATCGCCTTGCATGATTTAGCCTAATGATAAATTTGGGTATAACCCTTATCGGCGGGTACTGAGACCCGCCCTACCGGTTTCTAGAAGAAATAGAATGTTCCGTCATTCCGGAATCCCGACTGCGTCGGGATGTCCGGAATCCCAAAAAACAACGTCCTGCTGGATACCGGATCGCGTCTTCGCCGCGTCCGGTATGACGATTTCTTTTCTTGTGAGTCCTTATCCGCCGGTATTGGGACAGACAAAACTCACCTTATATAATCATTATTGCCGGGTCTTGCCACAACTTCCCAAAGACAACTGACACTACGAAGTAGCAAAATGTGGCACAAAACCGTATCTCTCATAGATACCCTGAGCCACTGGGGATCTTATAAACTCCAAAAAATTTGTACCGTTTTCTGGATTGCCTGAGCCTTTCAGTTTGCAGATGTAGTAGTTTATCTCCTCTCTCTGGTCAAGCCCCTCACCGGGGTCCACCATGTCTGCAGCCAGCTTGGTCTGCCGAGCATGCTGTATCTCTGTGGCCCACACCGGACCCACATCAACCGTTCCCCTTTTTATCCTGAGCGGAGTTTCCCTGTGATGAACCACTGTGAGGATGGTGGTCCCTTCTGCCCTCTTTTCCTCCATGACACGGTGAACCAGAGCCTCACCTCCAGCTTGTCGGTACATGTCCAAGATGTGAAAAGCGATATCTTCATACTCTGGATTGGGCTGAGATATACGCACCTCTGACCTCGCAAGGTCCTGGACTGAGTTGATCTGCGCAGGATTGGTTTCCGGCACCATCAGGACGATCCGGTTGTGCAGATAGAGAAAGTAGTCCTCACCAGAGATGAGGTCGTTCTGTTCCAGCTGCTTCATTGCCGCTTCGGACACGGAGGCGTAAACATCGGGTCGAACATCGATGAGATTGTCCCGAAAAAGCGCACCCCCTGCCAGGATCTGCTTCAGTTCCAAACCGGGCGGTAGCGTTTCATAGAAAATTTTCTTGATGCCGGGGTATTGATTCTGAAAAACAGTCAACAACTCTTCCATGACCATGAATTGATTGCCTGCCACAAAAAGTACCAGATCAGCAGAGTCGGCACATTCCAGGTTGTGCAGGTCATCTCCACGGTCAGAAGGGATTACTGGGTAAGCACGGTCTTTTTCTTTTGCCACCATTTTCCTCTCTCCTACACCTTCTCTTTAATCAGATCTCGCTTTCTACCTCTCACAGAGTTCACAGAGAACTCTGAGACCTCTGAGGACTCGAGCGAGCCCTGAGCTAGTCGAAGGGGGAGCGGGCGAGAGGTCCATGCGGCACAGCAGTCAAATGAAATTCTACCCCACCATGAGTTCCAACTGAGCCGGGGTCAGGTACCAACGAAGCCTACCCTCGTGAGTGGGTAGTACCTCCACATCGATCCTGCCAATTCCCCCTCTCTCGAACTGAATGGTAGCCTTGGAACCTGAGGTCAGCAAGAATGAAGCAACTTCAGCTAGAGACGGGAGATGTCCCGCTATGAGAACTGACTGTTTGTCTCCAAACTGCTCAAGATAATGAATGGTTTCCTCGGCTGGAGTCATGGCCTTTACCTTCTCCGTCTCCACAATACCATCCACAGGGAAGCCAATGGCCTCGGCAACAATTGCAGCAGTTTGCTGTGAGCGCTTCTTGGTACTTGCTATAACCACGTCAAAGGTGAGCCCCATTTTGTTGATGGCCTGCGCTGCCCTTGAAACCTGGGCCTCCCCTTCTGGACTCAATGACTCCTCGGAATCCTCATCTTTGGAGAGATTTGGCCCGTGCTGCATCAGGTAAATTTCCATTATTCTCACCTCCTTGT
>CBFDBW010000305.1:0-4004 GCA_965603145.1 uncultured Syntrophobacterales bacterium | reverse complement strand
TCTTCGAGCAGGCGGTGACGGATATTGAGAAAGCCAAGAGAATTTTTGTAGTGGGGCTGCGAGGAGCTCATGCACCGGCTCTGACCCTGGCAACATACCTCCGTTTTCTCGGAAAACAGGCCCAACTTTTGATGCCAGGGCACGGGGAGTTGTGGGACATTCTCCAGGGGCTGCAAAAGACTGATCTCGTAATAGGTATTAGCTTACCTCGATATACCAGTGTCACTGTGGAGGTATTGGAGCACGCCCGGAGACAACGGGCCCGGGTGGGAGCAATCACGGACTCTCCACTTTCGCCCTTAGCCCGCCATGCCCACTGGGTGCTAACAGCTCGATGCCGGCTGGACTCCTTTATCGAGTCATTTACCGCTGCTACCAGCCTGATCAATGCACTGCTCACGGCCATGAGCATCCAGAAGCCCGGTAAGACGTTGCGCATCTTGCGCGAGCGTGAGGCTCTCTGGGAGGAAAAGGGAGTCTACACTTCTGATCCCGGGGACAGAAATTCCATGTAGCACCTCAAAAGCAAGGAGTCAGGAGTCAGAATCCAGTAAGGCGGGCCCTCTGTGCCCGCCTTATATTTTCTCAGTCTCGTTCGTCGCGCTGATCCATGGTGCCTAGTGCCTGTTTCCTAGTGGCTTTCTGCCTCCAACCTCCAACTGCAGTGGCCCCAAGCCCCATGCTCTATGCCTGCCCAAATCCGCAATGATCTGTCAGCCCGGAGGTTGTCGAAGCACTGATTCCTTTGCCTTTACCTAAATTCGCAATTGTCCTTCGGACTCCCACCCTTCGGGCGGGTTCCCGGTTTCGCAATTCGAAATCCGACATTATCATTCCCCCGTCCCACATCTTACCATATGCTATACTGATGTGAAGACTATCTTCCATGTCTAATGAGTTAATGAAATATTTATTACATTTTGCGCTTGAAATTTGCAAACAAATTCTGTTATAATACGCTAACCCTGTCGAAGAAGACAGATTTCCGTAGCGGCCTAAATTTCAAAGTGGAAATTCGTTCGGGTTGAGAGCGGCGCTTTCTGATACAGGTATTCTTAAGACGCCAGCCTGAGAGGTTATCTTTGATAGCTCCCTCATCCAGCGCCACAACTCAATTCAGGGCCAGAACGGTGAAAGCGGACCAAAGAAGTTCCTACCTGATCCTGATCCCAGATAGTTACTAGACATAGTCTGAAGCTGTGGTGACCCATGAGTTTCATCAGAGCGAACGTATTATAGCAAGGGCAATAATTAAGGAATTGAGGAATTACAAAAAGGTTTATGAAGGGCCATGTGCAGAGCAGTTCAATCCCTGAATTCCCAAATTCCTGAATTCCTCAATTGATTTCGGATTTATCAGTTAATGATTGGATAAGGAGAATACCTTATGTGTCGTATGTTTGCAGTTACCAGTGAGGAACCTCAGTCTCCCATGATGGCCATCCAAGCACTGGATGTGATGAGAGAGGGACACGATGGTTCCGGGGTCGGACTTTTCTTCAGCGATCTTGGGGGGCCTTTTGAGGAATTGGACGGTGCTCCAATTCTTTCAGGCATTTTTAGCACTGAAGGGCTGAAGCGGCTGGACCGGTTCATGATGGATGTCGGTTTCATGACCAAGTACAAGACTTCCATCAAGATTCCCAAGCAGCCACCTCCAGGAGTTCCCAAACGGGACATCTACCTTATCCGGGCCTATGAGTACCCAGAGGACTGGGAAGGGCTGAGCGAGAGCGACCTACAATATAGATTATTGATGATTCGGCTTCAGCTCCGGAGGATGGGCGAAGAGGATGAGGACATGATTGTTTACAGCTTCTGGCCGGATGTGATCATGATCAAAGAGATTGGTGATCCCATGACTGTGGCGGAGTATCTACAGCTGGATCGCAAGGAACTTCAGGCCAGGGTGATGTTGGCTCAGGGGCGGCAAAATACTAACTATGCCATAAATCTCTATGCCTGCCATCCCTTTTTCATCCAAGGTGTTGCCACCATGACCAATGGCGAGAACACCGCCTTTGTCCCTATTCGGGAGTTTCTTACTTCCAGAGGATTTCCGGGATACATGGGTTATCAATCCGACTCTGAGGTATTCACCCACATCCTGCACTTCACCCATTACCGGTTGGGGCTGGGAATCGAAATGTACAAGCATGTGATCACCCCTCTGCAGGATTTGGATCTGGTCCACCACCCCAACGGTGATTGCCTAAAGCAACTCAAACACACATGTAGAAGGATGATAATAGACGGCCCCAACTGTGTGATGGGGAGCCTCCCGGACAAGACATTGTTCATAGTGCAGGACCGCAAAAAACTACGACCGGGTGTGGTGGGGGGCAGACCAGGTCTCTACGCCATCTCATCGGAGATGTGTGGCTTGGACGCAGCAATTCCCGATCGAGATAAAAGCAAGGACTTTCAACCAATGCATTTAGATACTGCGATCATTCGCCCTGATCGTCAGGAGGTTGAGATATGTCGACAAACGGATCCATTACTCCTTCCACACTAAGTCCCAAGGACCTGCCATGGCAGATTTTTTGGCAGAAGGACAAGTGTTCCCTGTGCGGCAACTGCACGGCGGTCTGTCCTGTTAATGCCATAGAACCAGCTGTCCATCGTCAGAGGTTGGTGCAGACCACCATGGGGTTGGAAGCTGAGCCTAGCAATGTTTACCAGGTGTACTATGGCGTCAGGCAGAAGACCGATCCGGCCTATGCCTGTATTGGCTGCGGCATGTGCAGCATGGTCTGTCCCAACGACTGCATAATGCCGTACCGCAGCGATGAAGCTGACAAACTCAAGTACCACCTAGACCGAGGAGGCCAACCGCGCCGTCGAGGTGGCCGCAGAAATGTGGTGGGCGGCGTACTGGACCAGATAAAGTTTACCCGGATTTCCATGCTCACCGACCCTGCTCTAGACGCAGGGCGCCATGAATTCGAATTGCGCACGCTTCTGGGGCGAATCCTTCCCGCCGAGGAAAATCTGCGGCTGCAGAGAGAACAAGGGTGGATACCTCCTGTTCGAGAGATATACCCTTTAATGATCGGCTCAATGTCCTTCGGGGCACTTTCTCCCAACATGTGGGAAGGCTTGCAAATGGGGGTTGCCTATCTCAATGAAGAACTGGGAATGCCGGTTCGGATGTGCACGGGTGAAGGGGGTTGCCCACCGAGACTGTTGCGTTCCAGGTTTTTGAAATACACCATTTTGCAGATTGCCAGTGGGTACTTTGGCTGGGATGAGATTATCCATTCTTTGCCGGAAATGAAGGAAGACCCCTGTGCGATAGAAATTAAGTACGGTCAGGGTGCCAAGCCCGGCGATGGTGGTCTCCTAATGTGGTACAAGGTCAACAATCTCATCGCGGCCATTAGGGGTGTTCCTCCTGGGATAAATCTCCCCAGTCCGCCCACTCATCAGACCAAGTATTCAATCGAAGAATCCGTGGCCAAGATGATCCAGTCCATGTACATGGCCTGGGGATTCCGGGTGCCGGTCTACCCCAAGATTTCCGGTACCTCTACCGCTTTGGCCGTCCTCAACAACTTGACCAGGAATCCCTATGCGGCTGGCCTGTGCATCGATGGTGAGGATGGTGGTACCGGAGCGGCCTACAACGTTTCCCTGAATCACATGGGATACCCCATAGCCAGCAACATTCGTGATTGTTACCTAAACCTGGTCAAGGTGGGAATGCAGAACGAGATTCCTCTGATCGCTGCCGGCGGTGTTGGCAAGCAGGGCAATTTGGCAGCCAATGCTGCTGCACTCATAATGCTGGGAGCAAGTGTTGTCCAGATAGGCAAATATATTATGCAGGCAGCTGCCGGTTGTCTGGGTTCAGAAACAGACCGCTGCAATGTGTGTAACATTGGCCTTTGCCCCAAGGGCATTACTTCCCAGGATCCACGCCTCTACCGCCGACTGGATCCAGAACTGGTGGCAGAGCGGGTGGTGGATGTATTTCTATCTTTCGACACCGAACTGAGGAA
>CBFDBW010000304.1:0-4006 GCA_965603145.1 uncultured Syntrophobacterales bacterium | reverse complement strand
GTATTCAAATCTTTGACCAACGGTGTTTATGTCGTCACTGTTAATGCCAACGGTGAGAGCAATGGAGTCACCACACCCTGGGTTACCCAACTCTCTTATGAGCCCCCGCTGGTGATGGTCGCAATCTCTCCCGTGAGAAAATGCCATGAGATGATCACCAATAGTGGTCAGTTCGCGGTGAACGTCCTGGGAGCAAATCAAGTAGAACTGGCCTCCCGCTTTGGATTTACTACAGGCCGCGAGGTGGACAAATTCGAAGGGATCACTACTCAACAAACACCTGCGACCAATCCTCTTCTTCCCGATGCTTTTGCTTACATTGACTGCGAATTGGTTGAGACCCTATCAGTTGGGGACCACTCGCTCTTCATTGGGCAGGTGGTTGGGGCTGAGCTCCTTGATCCGGCCGGGGCTCCACTGGTATTTAATCCAGACGACTATTTTTAGGAAACTACTCACTTGATTAGCGAGCAAGGCATCGTAAAGAGAACTATTGGCACCAAAGCTTGGGTGGTCACCACCCGTAGTGAAATGTGCGAAGCTTGTGCTTCCCAGGGAGCCTGCACGGTTTTAGGTGGCGGCAAAGAGATGGAGGTTGAAGCCGTTAACGCCGCTCAGGCGAAACCGGGGGACCAGGTGCTTTTGACTCTGGAGAACCAATCCCTGATCAAGTTGTCATTTTTGGTATATATGTTCCCCATTCTGGCCCTGATTGCCGGAGCCGCTCTCGGGCAGAAAGTGGGGTCTCTACTTTCAATCAATCAAGAGTTGGCCTCTTTCGGGCTCGGAGCCATTGCCTTTGGACTCGCTTTTCTCATCGTGAGGAAAAAGGACAAGAAGCTGGAGCAAGCGGGGTCAACAATCCCCAAAGTGGCGCGAATCATTAAGGGAGAATGATGAAAGAACAAATCCAGGAGCACGTTAAGAATCTGTTAGCAGAAGGAAAAATCAAGGCCTTTTTAGGGTTGAGACAGCAGGGAACTGACATCGGCCCCTACCTGTTCAGAACTGCTGACGAGCTTGAGGATCTTTCACTGGGTGATCGACAAAACCCAGGCGATTCTCGCTATCCCCTGGACAAGGTCTTAAAGCGTATCGCTTACAAATACCCTACAGACAGCTTCGGCGTCCTGGTCAGGGGTTGTGACGAACGCGCTCTACAACAGCTCTTTGCCGTCAGCATGCTGCATCGGGATCGAGTAGTCCCGGTGGGTTTTGCCTGCCCACCTGAGTTGGCCGAACAGCATCAATGCTGGAAGCCTTTCCCGGACGCTTTAGTGGCGGGAGAGCCTAGCCCGGGGGTTGTCGGTGGTGAGGATGCCGTAGGAGCCCAAATGGATCTGCTTGGCAAGCTGCAGGAGTGGTTTGATACTTTCGACCGTTGCGTGAAGTGTTATGGCTGCCGCAACATCTGCCCTGTTTGTTATTGTCACGACTGTACGCTCGAGGAAGCAGCCTTGTTGCCCACGGGAGAGCTTCCTCCGGCAAACCCCAACTTCCTCATGACCCGGGCAATGCACATGGTTGGCCGCTCTTTATGCATTTACTGCGGCCTCTGTGAAGAGGTCTGCCCAGCGGATATTCCTTTGAAGAGTCTGTACAAACTGGTGTCGAAAATTGTGGGCCAAGAGGCTGTAACTCCAGAAGGTCGGACGGCACAACAGGGAACAGCAGGCAGCGGGCAGCGGGCAGTAGGAAGTGAGCGCTAAGCACTAAATGTAGAAACTGAGTAGGCACCATTTAGGGAGATCCTGACTCATGAAGCAAACATTTTCTGATACTACAAAACCGATTAGTCGGAGAGCTTTCCTATCTCTCACGGGGGCGCTGAGTTTAGGCGTGGCTACCGTTGGTATTCCACTCCCCACGGAAGCGGTCAAATTTGACCGCACCCTGTATAAGGTTTCCAAAAGCCAGTTGGGCCTGGGAACCTTTATAAACATGATCGTTTTCCATCCTTCCGAGGAAGAGGCGGAAGAGGCCATGGGGCGAGCCTTTGACGAGATCAATCGTTTAACCAGTCTCATGACTCGCTTTCAAAGCAGCTCTTATATCGGCCACCTGAACGCCGCTGGCTCCCTTAAAGGGGCCCCTTCCGAGGTCATGGAGGTGTTGAGGTCTTCACTTCGTTATCATACCATCAGCCAGGGCGCCTTCGATATTACAGTTATGCCCATTGTTGACCTCTATCAGCGCAGTTTCCAAACGAACAATGCTCCTCCTTCCAGGCAAACCTTACAGGAGACAATGGACAGGGTGGGCAGCCAGCACCTTACAATGACGAAGGACTCCGTCTCCTTTGCCCGCAGTGGCATGGAAGTTACCCTGGATGGCATTGCCAAAGGCTACATCATCGATCGGGCCATGGATCTTTTGCGCCAGCAAAATATCCAGCACGCTTTAATCAACGCTGGTGGCGATATCGTTGTCCATGGCGGCAAAGGGGAGGGCAAACCCTGGAGTATCGGGATTCAGGATCCCTGGAACCGCAAGCGTTATGTGGACGTAGTCACCCTGAATTCTGGCGCCATTGCCACTTCCGGCAACTACGAGGTTTTCTTTGATCGAGAGAAACTGTTTCATCATCTAATCTTGCCCAACACCGGTACCCCAGCCCCGTCCATTGCCAGTGTCTCCATTCAGGCGGCCAATGCCATGGAAGCCGATGCCCTGGCAACCACTGCCTATGTCATGGGACCCGATAAAGGCTATCAGTTTATCAAACAGTTCCGTGGCGTGGAGGGGCTGATCATAAAGAACCGTCAACATAAGATTTCATCCTCAGGATGGAAAAAAAGTTAAGATCGAAATACTTAGGAGCTGTTAATGGACTACAAAACCGTACTAACCACTTGCGCTTACTGTGGTTGTGGCTGTGGGCTCTATTTGGAGGTATTGGACGGTCAGGCAATCTCCACCATTCCCTCCAAGACCAATCCCATAAATGAGGGTAAGCTTTGCGTCAAGGGTTGGAATATCCACGAGTTCGTCCAGAGCCCACATCGGCTCACCAAGCCGCTCATTCGCAAAAACGGCACGCTTACCGAGGCCAGTTGGGATGAAGCCTTGGACTACACCGCCTCCAGACTCAAAGAGATCAAAGAGGCCCACGGCAGTGACAGCATCGCTTTTCTGGCCTCTGCCAAGGTGACCAACGAGGAAAACTACATCATCATGAAATTTGCTCGAGCCGCAGTGGGAACCAACAATGTGGACCACTGCGCCCGGCTCTGACACTCCTCCACGGTGGTAGGTCTTGCCGCCGCCTTTGGTAGTGGAGCCATGACCAACTCCATTGCTGAGATTGAAGATGCTGACTGTATTTTTGTCATCGGCTCAAACACCACCTCATCCCATCCTCTGGTTGCCACCAGGATCTTTCGCGCCTTAGAGAAGGGGGCCAAACTGGTGGTTGCAGATCCCCGTAGGATCCAGCTCGCCCTGAAGGCTGATGTCTACGCCCGTCAGAATCTGGGCACCGATGTGGCACTCCTCAATGGCATCATGCACGTGATTTTGAAAAATAACTGGCACGATCAGAAGTTCGTTGAAGAGCGCTGCGAGGGTTTTGAGGAATTCAAGGCAGTTATCGACAATTATCCCCCGGAGAAGGTGGCCGAGATTACTGGGGTTTCTGCTGATGACATCGCGAAAATTGCCGAATATTACGCCAAGGCCGAAGCAGCCTCTATTGTATACTGCATGGGTATCACCCAACACACCACCGGCGTTGACAATGTCAAATCCCTGGCCAATCTGGCCATGCTCACCGGTAATATGGGGAAAGAGTCCACCGGGGTGAACCCCTTAAGGGGCCAAAATAACGTCCAGGGTGCCTGCGACATGGGTGGGCTTCCCAATGTGTATTCTGGCTACCAGGCGGTAAATGTTATCGACAACCAGACCAAGTTCGAGGATGCCTGGAATGCCAAACTTTCCGATCAGATCGGACTCACCATTCCTTTCATGCTCTCCGGCCTTGCCGAGGGTTCTTTGAAGGCGCTCT
>CBFDBW010000303.1:0-4017 GCA_965603145.1 uncultured Syntrophobacterales bacterium | reverse complement strand
AGTGGTATATCTCCAGTGTTGAGTGGCCTTATAGAGGGGTAAGTGTAGATATGTTAAGATGGAAAGAGTAGCACAAGTAAAGCGATCTCCTGAGGTGAGGTTAGGAGGAGTTGGAGCATCGGATTGGGGAGGGAGGTTGGACTGCTACTTCCAGTCTATCTTGGCCCTTCTCTCTGCCAGGTCTACCCAGACGGAAGCATGCTCGTAAGATCTCGTATATACCCAGCCATCTTTCTGTGCCTGGTCTTTCGGTTTGCCAAGGGGTTTGTGAAACTCAGGATAATCAACCAGACTGCCGTGCTGCTCCCGCCATCCCCATGAATAAGAGAAATAGCAATTCTCCTGTGCCGCTATTAGGAAACATACCAATGAGAAGATGATCTTCTTTCGAGCTTCATCAGCCAGCACATTTGACGGAATACGCATCTTCTCCATGCTGGTCCAATTGAATGTCGGGTCAGGCCAACCCTTGACCACAACGGTTTTGCCCATCCTGGCGGCACTTATGATCGCCTCGATGTCGGCAGCAGTTGATTGCTTGCTCTGGCATCGAAATGCAGTGAAATGCTCAACCATCACCCCACTGGCATGAGGAAGGTATTCCGCTCCAGTAGTGGTGCCAGTCGGGTCCAGAGATCGTATTCCATTGTAGACCAACAGGGCATCTTCTCCCATTTGCCTATGGGCAAGTCGCATCATATCGGAAACTGCCTTTGTCAGTTTATCTTCATTTCCTTCTCCCCATCCTCGTTTCATCCAGATCGGTCGTTTGGCCTGATTGACGGCATCCATGAAGATGCCATCACATCCGTATTCTGTTACTGCCTGTCCTGCTATCTTAGCCCACCATTGCCGAAACTCAGGATTGAGGAGGTTATACTGCTCCAGCGTCCCTGTCTTGTATATTGGGTCTCCACCTTTGTCGCGGAAGATCCATTCAGGATGGTTGGCAACTGTCTGATATGCATCGTATAGAGGATAGTTGAGGAAAGTGTTCCAGTAGAAAAGCACTTTCATTCTTGGATTGAGTGCCTTGAGCCGTTTGGCGTCGAAAGCAATACCCTTCTCAGTGGAGCCTGAACGACCCCTCCCATGACCTTTCTCCAGGCAAACGAAATCAGAAACCTGAGCAACGAACTTGAGTTCAGTATCTGACAATTGGCCACTGCTCTTGCCAAAGTGGATGTAGACAGGAACCGTGTCCCACGAGAAATGGGGCTTTGCTGAATTACCTCCGGCCAGTGTCACACACTGGAACACGATGACTAAGACTGCGACTGTAAAATGCCTGATATGCTCTCTCATACTGAAACTCTCTTACTTTTCGCCTGAAAGCCGAACTTGAATCAAACCTCTTCTTCCCTTTACAGCATCCGCTGGAATCCTGATTTCGATGCGTTTCAGGTTGTCGATGGTTTTGTCAATCTTCAGTGGAGGTGGATCAAGCGGAATTACCGATACCTCTGAGTCTGAAGGGGACAATATCTGTAGTCTTAGTTCTTTCCCACTTTGCTTCAGTATTGCCCCGTTTTTGATCGGTCGAACATTAGCCACGGTCATCAATGCCCAGGTGATGTTCTTGGTGGAATCACTGATTTCGAATTTGTCCTCTATCAAGCACGATTGGCTGCTTTCTTTGACGAATCTCCGTTGCAGTGATGCAAGCTGGCCTTGGAATATCGAGGACATATCGATGGTTACTGCGGGCTTGCTCTCATTTTTGAAGCCTGTTATGGGTGCATAGCCACGCACATTAAATCGTTGGTTGTTCACTGTAATTGTACTGTGGCCGTGGTTGCCTTTTGTCAACAGGGTCCATCTTTCAGAATCCTGGCGGTGATCGGAGAGTCTGAATCCAATCCTGTTCAATTGATAGTAGTTCTGGTTGCCGGGATCGATGACCCAGCGGACTCCATTCAGTTCAAAGACAAACGTGCCGGCATCCATGTTCCCATGGCTGATTAAGGCCGAACCTCCCTTTACTCCCAGATAGAATTGTCCGGGATCGTCTTTGCCTCCACGGAAAACTGTCACTGGATTTGGGCCTTTACCATGCCATTGAAGAGGTAACTGACTGGTCTTGTTCTGAGAGAATTGCGAGAGCCAGACCAGTCCAGGACCAGCAAATCGGCCTGCGTTTTTAGGATGTTCAAAGAACGATTTGTTGAAATACAGTCCATCACCTGTCTTAGCTGCGAACCAGGCAAGCAAGATAGCTCCCTGTCCGTCGGCTTTACCATCAGAATCGGCAAAATTGAAGAATTCGCCTGAAGGGGCTGTCGCGAGCAAGCGGAAGTCAGCACTTTCCATGAAACCTCTGCTGCGAAAAATTCAAAAATCACTGCCCAGGGCCGTAGTAAGCACATTTGATGCGATGACCGTATAGCCGGTTCCATATCCCCAATAGCTTGGCCCCTCAGGATAGACACCGTCGGGGGCATACTCGTTCAATGACCGGGGCAGTTTCTCTAAAGCTCTTACTATGGTCTTCGCTGCCAGGCCAGGATCCATGTCTGCAATTACCAACGAAGCCGCAATCATACCTCCATGACAAACGGCATTCCAGTTGTTCTTGCCGTTGATCCAGCCCATGCGCTCGCCAGCTTCGTTGAAGCTTGGGACAATCCCCTTTTCAATCAGTGAAGACTTGGCTAACGCCACAGTCTCTTCTGGCAGTGCATGCCCCACCCAATCTGTAGCCAAAGCAACCGCAAGCGACATTTCAGAAACGTCCAGGAAATGCTGAGGGTTCCAGTCAGAAAAAGCACATACAGCCCGCAGTTCGGTGTCAATTCGTTCCAGGACTGCCGGGTTTTTGTCAATGCGATAGACGATACCCAGGATGCCCATGCGTTCAAGCATCTCTCTTGAGACCGAAAGCAGTCTGAATCCCTGGAGTTTCCTTCTGAGCAAGGATTTTTCAAGAATTATGAGGGCTTGATCCAGCAAATACTTGTAGTATGACTGAACGAGCGGGTCTGATTTCAATTTCCGCTTTAAGTTGTCTTCTATTTCAGGGGTGAGTATCAGTTTAGGTGTTTGTTTAGACAGGTGGGTCTTCAAGTATTGCGCTGAAATCGGATTTTCCAGCTCGACAGGATATCTTCCATTTCCACCGGATTTGCCTGATGTTGGATTGTGCTGTGCATGGGAAGCCAAGGGAAACACACATAAGAGAAACACCAGACAACACAAATAGCCAGCAACATATTTCATTCAGACATTACCGCCTCAACTATTGCATGGCTTGCTACAGTGACTTTGTACTTTTCACCGATAATCGTCGGGTCGGTTGTGTAGGCCAGATAGATATCCTCTGCTTTCGGATTGCTCGAAGAAGTGTTCAGGCTTAATCGGCTTACTTCTTCAACCTCTCCAGCTACGACCACCGCCAGACCAGCCAAAGATGGATCGGAGTAAACGATTCGGCTGGAGGCGTCAAGAAGCATATGACCGCCTGTTAAAGTTAATGACTGTGGCCAGGGAACGATATTCACTTCCGGGTCAGACGCCGAGGAAGGCATGGCCGTCGCCAACAACATCGGAAGTATGCAGAATACAAGTTTTCTGTTTCTCAAATCCATGCTCCATTCCTAAAGGTCAACTCGACCAAACAAGGAGATTACCTCTTTAAGTCTTCTTTGGTAAGGTTTTCCAGTTTCTTGCGTGTACCTGCTCCCAATCCGCTTCTGAAGTAGAATTCCGGCGGCCAGTAGTGTTCTGGATCCTTCATCCAACGGTCATGGTAATCCTGACTAAGATCGCAGTCGAACCGAGCGAGAATGCTGTGCTTGGTCTCTCTTGTTCCAGGTGTTGTGAAATGACAAAGACCCCAGGTTATACCGCGTCCGTCTGGCGTATTTGTAAACGCATCCGGCACATAAGGGCCCGGCGCAATCGGCATCAGACTGACACTGGAGGCCACAGAAAAGTTGATACCGTCCGGAGCGAATTGAATGGTGTTGTGTTCGTTGCCGTGACGAATCGCCAGTGCTGCAATCCCGCCTTTAAAGGGAA
>CBFDBW010000302.1:0-4023 GCA_965603145.1 uncultured Syntrophobacterales bacterium | reverse complement strand
GCGCAGATAGCGAAGATGCGGCTCGAATAAATTCGGAATCAAATGCTGATTATGTTGCAGAAAATCCTCTGAGGTCCTCTATGCTTAATACTCTTTTTCTGACGGTAAACGAATGGATCGCGAGCGGAACTGCTATTGCCGCCTTCGGCTGTTTTCTCTGGGGGATGATTAGTGTTCTCTTCAGCCCGTGCCATCTTGCCTCAATTCCGCTCATTGTCAGCTACGTGGCCGGCCAGGAAAACGCGGTTACCGGCAGGCACGCTGCTCGCTACGCCGTCCTCTTCACCATCGGCCTCTTTATCACCATTGCCCTTGTTGGGATCATCTGCGCCTTGCTGGGGAGAATGTTGGGTGAGGTGGGGCCTTACTGGACTATCCTCGTTGGAGCTGTCCTGATCTGGGTGGCCCTTGACATGCTTGGGGTAAAGGCGTGCTCAATGTCAGGCAGCGCTCTCAGTCGGCTCACCCTTCGAGGGCTCTGGGGTGCTCTGGTTCTAGGGCTGGCCTATGGCATCCTTTCCGGTTCCTGTACCTTCGGCTTTATCGCTCCTATTCTCGCCCTTATTACTATCCAGCAGAAGGTTTTAACAGGTATCCTTTTTATCTTGCTCTTCGGCATCGGCCATTGCGTGCCCATCGCGATCGCAGGAAGTTCGGCCGCTCTGGTCAAGCGTGTTCTCGAAAACGGCCCATTTCAGCAGGCAAGTGTATGGTTTCAGCGGCTTGCCGGAACTGTAATAGGGGTTTTTGGAATCTATCTCATTTTGCGCCCAGTCCTTCTTGCCTAAAACCACGAGAGGAGATCTCCAATGGTTTTGAACATCTCAGAAGAAGAATACCAGCAAATGAAGGGTGCGGTTATGGACCGGGACCAGGAGGAGGCCTTTCGTCTCGTCAAGCTCTTGGTCGGGAGGCTGGAACAGCAGGCTCGTCAAGGAGTAAAAGCTCATCTCTAGAGCGCCTTCTTCTACTAGACTGTTCTCACCGGCGGATTCACCTGTTTTTTTTAACCAGAGGTGCTCCCCTCGCACCAAAACTCATTCCCTTACACCTAAAGGACTCCGAGCGCATCATCCTGATATCAGCCGTTACCAGCGTCAGGTCGTAGACCACTGCGGTGGCTCTCAGGAATCTATCAGCCGGATCCTGGTGCGGCAAATCCACGTTTCTACTTTGGATGGCGACCTCTCTGTTTACGACGGCTTCTTTTAGGGGCAAACGATCTAACATCCTGCGCACGGAAGTTTGAGGGTCGGAGCTGAACTCAATCCGGGCCTCCTCAGCCAGCAATTGGAAAAATCTTAAATATAGTCTTGACACTATATAGCTATATTGTTATATTGAGATTGTCACATTAACCTCCCCTTGACTAACTGGTGAGATACTGTCAGGCGGGAAAGCACTTTGGGTAAAGCTCACAAATAAGGAGAAGAGCCCATGCGGGAATACCTCAGAGTGATGAAGGCCGCGTCGGATGGCACCCGGGTGAAGATATTGAAGATGCTGCAGCACCGGGAGCTATGTGTCTGTGAAATGCAAGCCGTCCTGGGTATTAGCCAGCCTTCTGTCTCCCGCCACTTGAAACTCATGGAGGATGCTGATCTGGTCCGGGGCGAAAAGGACGGCATGTGGAGCAAATTTCGCCTCGCTACTCCAGAAGAGAGCAATCCCTACTCCAGAGTGATCCTGGCGGCTCTGGAAAAGTGGCTGGATGATGACGAAAACGTTCAACAAGTGCTCCAGCAGGCAAAAACAGTAGACCGTGCTGCTCTTGGTGCGACATGAAGCGCCTAGCGCATGGCGCGAAGAGCATAGCGTAACGTTAATATTGTAGAGTGCCCCCTCGCGGCTGGAAAACCGCTCCCACAGTGGACGAAGAGCAGAAGTCAGAGGACAGAAATATTGATACAAAAATATAGGGCCGAAAGGAGTCAGCAAAATGGATGAGGCAACAGTTATGGAAAGAGAGGCTGCTGCAGAAAAGCCTGCAGCAGCCGAGGAAGAGGAAAAACAGCCGAGCATAATCGACTGGAAGACCATCTGGATACCCATGAGCGTGATCGTAGGTGTTTTTGTGATCTTTTTCTGGCTTCCCATTGACAACAGCCGTTTCGCCGGGGCGGTGATAGAGTCCCTGGCCCTGGTCAAGTGGTACGCCCAGGAACACGTCCTCCTCTGCCTGGTGCCGGCTTTCTTCATCGCCGGAGGAATTGCCTGCTACATCTCTCAAGCGGCGGTGATGAAATATCTGGGCGCCGGTGCGAAAAAAGTCTTGGCCTATGGTGTTGCCTCGGTCTCGGGCAGCATTCTGGCGGTGTGCTCCTGCACGGTCCTTCCCCTTTTTGCAGGGATATGGAAACGGGGCGCAGGTTTGGGGCCGGCAATCGCCTTTCTCTATTCGGGACCCGCCATCAACATCCTGGCCATAGTGCTTACCGCCAGGGTTCTGGGGCTTGCCATCGGCATAGGTCGTGCGGTGGGCGCAGTGGTGTTCAGTGTTGTTATTGGGCTCCTCATGTATCTCTTCTTCAGGAAGGAGGAGCAGGCTAAGGCTGAGGCGGCCATGATGATGCCGGAGCCTGAGGTGGAGCGCCCCCTGTGGCAGAACGTGATTTACTTCGCCAGCATGATCGGCATCCTGATCTTCGCCACCTGGGGAAAACCGGCGGAGCCTGTAGGCGTGTGGAATGCCATCCACAGTGTTAAGTGGTATCTCACCGGAGCCTTTGCAGTGCTGCTTGGAATTCTCCTCGTCGCCTGGTTCAAGGTCAAAGCCTTCAAGGTAGTGTTGGCCGGAGCGGCTGTCCTGGTTCTGGCCTTCCTCTTTCCCCACGAACCACTGATTGCTTTCTCTGCAGGGATAATCGGTCTGACCGTGTTGATTACCACTACCCGGGGAGAGACCCAGAACTGGTTCCTCTCCACCTGGGACTTCACCAAGCAGATCATGCCCCTGCTTTTTGCCGGCGTCATTGCAGCGGGTCTACTCTTGGGGCGTCCTGGCTCTGAGGGTCTCATTCCGTCGCAATGGGTTAGCGGCTTGGTGGGGGGCAACTCTGTGGGAGCGAATTTGTTCGCCTCGGTAGTCGGCGCCTTCATGTATTTTGCCACCCTGACCGAGGTGCCCATCCTCCAGGGGCTCCTGGGCGCCGGCATGGGTAAAGGCCCTGCCCTGGCCCTGCTGCTTGCCGGCCCGGCTCTGAGCCTGCCAAACATGCTGGTGATCAGAAGTGTGATGGGAACCAAGAAGACAGCGGTCTTCGTCAGTCTGGTGGTAGTGATGGCAACAATAAGCGGGTTAATCTTCGGCCGTTTTTTTGCCTAATCAGGGAGAGTGAGGGCAGGATCTTTACGGGCTGCTGCCCAAAATGGAGCATTCGCAATTGAAATTGAACTCTATTCGACCCGGCTTGGATCTTGTCAAAGGAGACTAATAGAGGCTAAAAGCCTCTCCCACAGACTGAATCGTCTAACCCACACTGTGGGAGCGGCTTTCCCCGCCCGCCTCGCAAGCGAGAGCGTTGCGGGCAGGCAGCCGCGAAAGAAAGAGTCAGTCCTGTTTGTGAAACTTTCGGGAAGATTTGATCCAAAAAAACACTAAATTAGGAGGTATTTGAAAATGGAAATCAAAGTACTCGGACCCGGTTGTCCCAAATGTCAGGCACTGGAGAAAAACACCAAAGAGGCGGTGGCAGAACTTGGCCTTGACGCCCAGATAGACCATGTCACCGACATCAACGAAATTACTAACTTTGGTGTCTTCATGACCCCCGGTCTGGTGGTTGACGGCGAGGTCAAGATTGTCGGCAAGGTGGCCAATGTGGAGGAAATCAAAAAGGTTTTGGCCAAATAGGCTGTCGGTGATCAGTAGTCCGTTACGAGATCATCAAAGAAACGGCAAGAGAACATCGCTAAGTTGATAGGTAAGTGGCAGGTAACTTAACTTTTGCTAAGTTAGATTAGTCAAAACTTAGATAGGAGAGGCAAAGATGAAGACCATGAAGATTTGGGGGATATTGGCTG
>CBFDBW010000301.1:0-4048 GCA_965603145.1 uncultured Syntrophobacterales bacterium | reverse complement strand
CACTGGCGGCGGAAGACCGGGCTGGGCACCATGATCGAGTTCTCCCAGGTGCAGGCAGCCACCAGGTGTCTGGGCTTTGCGGCGCCGCTCTACGGCAGGTTTGGCATTGTCAGGCAGCGCTGGGGCAACTGGGACACTCAGCTTTGCGCCCACGGCATCATTCTCTGCGGCAAGTCCGACTTCCCGGATGCCAAGAACCCGCAGGAAAAGTTTTGCGCCAGGTACGCCATGATCAGTGCCTTCCAGGATGAGGACTTCGCAGAGCTCTGCAAGATTACCGGCAACAAAGGCTTGCTCGACAAATACAAGGCTCACGATGAGAGGGTCAAGGCCGAGGCTCAGGTGGAAATCTACGCGGCTCTGGAACAGTGGGCTGCGGACAAGGACAGGTCCGAGGTGGTAAAGGTCTGTCAGGATGCCGGGCTTTTGGCTGAGCCGGTGATGAACGACAAGGAGGTCTACGAGTCCGAGCACTGGAGGGAAAGGGGGACCGTCAGGTGGCAGGATGATCCCATCTTTGGCGATGTAGGCGTGATGGGTAGCTATGGTGCCGGCCTGATGGAGAAGACTCCCCGGAGACTGTACTGGATCTGGCGGCCGGTTGGTGCTGACAATGTCAAGATCTACCACGAGCTGCTCGGCGTGCCAACGGCAACCATCGAAGAGTGGTATGAGAAGGCCTGGATATAAAAGGAGGGATGACTGTGTGTGATATAATCTGGTGCAAAAAAGATGTGGGTGGAAAACCCTGCGACACGGTTAACTACCTGGATCCTTACTGTTTCTGGAACTGGGAAGGCACAATCAACTGTGCCGAATGCGGTGCAGTCTACTACATCCACATGATCCAGGGCCACATGTACAAGGGCCCGGAGGACAGGCCCGGCGAGAAGCCTGACACCAGCCCGCTCTATGCTGACAAACCCTTGGACGGCTACTCCAACTATAGTCCGGGTGTAGAGGGCAGGACCAGGCCCTTCCAGTGTCTGCCCAGGGACATCTACCTGGGTGTGCCCGACATGGTGAAGTTCAGCATCCGAGGCAAGCCGGTGAGGGGCTGGCGACCGCAGCCGCCCGACGGCGGCATAGCCGGAAGCTACCCATTCAACTGGGATATCCAGAGGCTGTCTCCTGAGGTATGGGAAGAGTATCAGGAGAAAAAGAAAAAGGGCGAAGTGACGGACTGGTAATAAAGAAAGGAGTAGCAGATGGCAGAGTTAACGCCGCAAGAATTCCTTGACAAGGTATTGAAGCCGGAGAAGGAGTCTGATCATATGTGTTGGGACTGCAAGCACCTCAAGCCTGTGATCGAGGGCTCCAGTTTCCCTCCGGCGGACCTTATTGGCTATTGCATGAAGATTCACTGGCCGTTCTACTGGGGCGTGGCGGACTTCAACGTGGTCAAGAAGTGCTACGCCTTCGAATCGAAGAAGTAGCCATGGAAGCAAACGTCATAAAGGAACTCGAGGACCTCAAGAGCATGGTGCTCAGATGGAAGAGGAGCTATCTTGGCTGGGTGCCCGACGACGGGGGGGGTGAATATCTGCTTGAGGAGTTTTCGGAAGAGATCTCCAGGCACATCTCCCCGTTCGTCAACAGGTTGTTCCAGAACGATCATCTCACCTGGTCTGAGAGTCAAGAGTTCCTAAACTATTGCTACAGCCAGGTTGAGGAAGTTCGCGAAGCAGTGGAACAAGCGAACAGCGAACAACTTGAAAAAGCATCCGAGCATAAGCTTGTGGAGTACGCCAGCTACGGTTGGCGGAAATAGAGGCGGAGACAATCAGCGTTGTCTCGCTGGTGAGGAGCTTATGCTGCGAATACACTTAAAAGGAGGTAGAGCATGCCTGAGAAATGCCGCGTGGGTGTTTGCGGGTTCGACCCCATGCTCGTCAAAGGGTATGTGAAGACAGGCTTTCGAGGCCTGTGGTGGCACATATCAGACGAGATCTACGAGGATTACAGCGTCAAGCCCAATGACAAGATTTCCGGTAAGCTGCTCAAGGTCTACATTGGCACAACTGGTGAGATGACCCATGAGCCCAATGAGGACTTTGAGTGGCAACTGTCCATGGAGTCTGGGCTTGCCGTGTTGCTTCCGGCTGAGGCCATAGTTAAGTACGAGCTCACGGAATTTCACTTCCTGGAGTTGGTCGTTAACAAAATCAATGACCAGGAAGTCTATCCCGGCGAAGACAAGGTGAGCGTCAAAATGTGGCCTGAGGAGAAGATGAAGCTGCATTACACCCTTGATTTCATCGCTCCATAACGGTCAGAGCCACTGTGACCACGGAGAAAAGGGTGAGGGATGATAGTAGAATCCTCTGCTCACATCGTTATGCAGTGTGTGTTCACCGTCTCGCAGACGAACTCATGACGACTGTTGGCGGATTATCCTTTGCATCCCTCACCTAATTCTCATTCTCGTGTTAGAGGAGCTCAACAACTACCACCCGGGAGGGACAAGTCACCCCTCCTATCATAACCCACCAAGCGGCGGGGGGTATGGCCTGCTACCCCCGCCGTTTATTTATTTGAGATCGCAGAGCGCATAGCGCATGGCGCATAGCGTATGAGGGATCAGGGTAGAATGTTCAAATCGAGTTTATTAAGTAGTCAGTAGCCAGTAGGTAAAAGAAACTCTTTTTTGTTCTTTTTCTCCTGACTCCTTGCTTTCAAATCCGCATTCCGCAATCCCCAATCCGCAATCTAAAGACTGTCCGAATGTTGACCCGGGAAGTCCAATTTCATGCAGGTGCTGACCATTGATGTAAAGCGTCTCGACGGCGGTAAAGATGCCAGCGGGTCCTATATCAAACGGTCTTTACCCGAGAGAAACGGTCTGCAATGAGACGCATGACACTGACCACCATTTAAAATTTCCTTTAAGTATCTAATATAAAAACGTTTTTCATATTTACTCTGCTAAGAACAGAATATTTCAGGTTTTGGCAAGGAATTTGTTTCTGAATGACATACATTACCTGCTTCATCCTGGCTTCAAACTGACTCTGTTTGGCTTTTGCTAGGTAGGAAGGGGCGAGGTGCGCCTTAGTGAAGTTGTTTCCGTGCTCTTTGCCGTATTAATTGGTATCTATCCGGAAATCGCGTATTGTCATTCTGAGCGATGCGAAGAATCTCCTGCGACCCCAGGACCCAAGGGATTCTTCGTCGCTGCGCTCCTCAGAATGGCACCCTAGTACGGACATTCCCGGATAGACCCCAATTAGAAATCAGCCGACCGCGGGGATTAGATACTAAGACCTGGTCGAGACGTGAAAAACCTCAAGACATTGACTTCTCCCGAAAGACAAACTGCTGTTTTCCTCTTGGTCGCAAATGACGACATCCGCCATTATATTAGCGAGTTATGCGAGAAAAATAACTATCACCCTCTTATCACCGTTGATCTCGAAGAACTCGCGAGAAAAACGAAACGGGTGCACAGCTCCATCGTCTTTGTGGACTACGAGGTGGTAAATACCTATGGCGCCAGGATGTATTCGAGGATCAACGTTGCTTGCCCGAGCTGTGATGTCATTCTCCTCTGTGACCAAGCTCATCGTAAATTTATCAAGGAGGCCATGGAACTTGGTGCCTACGCCTCCATCCTGGCACCCTACGAGGAGTGGGAAGTGTTGACCATCATCAGGAACATTCTCACTGGAAAGAAAAAAAGACGCCCAAAGAAGTCCCGCTAACATCACCTAACATGACGGGGAGTTTTCTCTAGCCCGCATGAGGAGGGTATCAAAATGAATGAAGATCTAGCGGCATTTGCAAAGGCTCTAGAAGCATTTCTAAAAGTATTCCGGGGAGATGTTATGGAAATTGTTGACAAGGGCGCCCTGCCGATATCCTTCATCATTGCATTTAGAGAACCCAGCTTGGACGGATACGAAACCATACAATATGTCGTCCGCAGCACTCGGGGATGCCCGCCAGGCCTAGAAAAAGCGTTGAAGGAAGTCATCTACAAGTGGGCAGAGGATACGTATGCTGACTTCATTGCGGTGGATGAGATGCCCGTATTTAGGCAGTAAGTAAC
>CBFDBW010000300.1:0-4049 GCA_965603145.1 uncultured Syntrophobacterales bacterium | reverse complement strand
CCTACTATCGGCTTCAAGAAGCTGGGCATCTCGTCATATATCCGATCCCGCACGCACCTTCCCTTCCAGTACTCACAGATGTCCTCGATGATCTCCTTCCTCTCTTCCTCGGTCACCATCTCTGAGAAACCGCCGGTGGTAACCCCCTCAGGCATAAACCACGCACTGGCTTCGGGGTACCACCTTATCTCGTCCGGCGCCCCGTTGGCGTCGCCCACAATAAGCTCATCGGCCTTGATGAAGATGGGCATCTCCTCACACAGCTTCTCTACCGCCCTCGCCCTGCGGATGGCCCACGGCTGCCCCTCCGTCTCCCTGTAGGCCCGGGTCACCAGCCTCGCCCGGTCCATGTCGATCTTGATTTTCTGCCCTTCACGGAAGGTGCACTTACCTATTCCGGCAGCGACGTTGATCCACTCCTTGGTTACCGCCGCTTTCCAGAAAAGGGTTTCCCTGAGCCCAGCGGTGCGTGGTGTAGAGCCAAAACCCCACTCATGGGGCACACTCTTAGTTGCTATGTCCTCGAAGGAGATACTGCCTGGCTGCGGTATCTTCTCCCTGTCCTTTGTCTTCGACGAAGCCTTTATCACCACTTTTGACCTCCTTTATGGGAGATTTCAATGAGATATTACCAACGACTCATCTGATTTCACGATACACCTCTACGTTTAATTAGTCAATAGACTTGTGCTTAGCTCAGGCTTGCCATATAGCTAGGAGGAGAGGTTTCCACCAGAAAGTCTGCTGTCTCGGCCAGCTTCTCGAAAATAGCCTTGCCCTCGGAAGTCTCCAAGTCTAAGGTTATCCCACGCTTGCCAGCGTGCCGATAAAGGAAATAGAGGCTCTTCTCCGGATGCGGTACATCATCCACAAACGGTGGAATACTCCGGGTGGGGTCCCCTTGGGGTGGCTCAATCTTGATGACATCAGCGCACAAGTCCGCTAGCAACTTCGTACAGTAAGCGTCCTTACTATCAGCAAGATCCAGGACGCGGTATACACTCAAAGCACCTTCTTGTTTATCCACCACAATAGCACCTCCTTCTCAAGAGCCCTTTCCCTCAATCGAAATGACCGGTCCGTTTCCGTAGAAATCTAAAGTTCCATCTCTCTCAGATCTTCAGCTACGTGTAATTTCGGCTCGGTAAGGGCCCGTATTTCTTGAACATGCCAATCCGGCGCGAATTCCTTCAGCAGCAAACCGCCCCTTGTTACTTCAATGACCGCGATATCGGTAACGATCAGGTCCACGCACTCCGGGGCCGTCAGGGGGGCACGGCAGCGCTTAACAATCTTCGGCTTGCCATCCTTCGCAGTATGCTCGATCGCTACAATGACCTTTTTGGTATTGAAGGCCAGATCCATCCCCCCGCCTATACCTCCCACTTTTCTCGAGGGAATCATCCAGTTCGCCAAATCCCCTCTCTCCGACACCTCTATGGCGCCTAGTATAGCCACATCGATGTGACCACCTCTGATCATATCAAATGATTCAGCGAGGTTAAAAAAACACATGCCCGGCATAGGAGTGATATACTGTCCCCCCGCATTGATGAAATCGATGTCCGCCTTTTCGGAGAAACCTCCTTGATCAACCACCTGTCCATATCCTAGAACCCCATTCTCGCTCTGGAAAATTACGGCCCTCCCTTCAGGGATATAATTGGAAACCTGGGTAGGAATTCCGATCCCAAGATTGACCACGGCTCCGTCAAAAAGCTCTTTAGCCACTCTCATGGCTATTATTTCTCTGCTTAATCTCTCTTTTATTTAAGCCCTCCAAAAATTCATTTCAAGGTGCCTTGGGAATCCTGGGGCTTCCTTTACCTCAATGATCCTTTTTACAAATATACCCGGGGTATGAATGTTCTCCGGGTCCAAGTCCCCTGTCTCCACTATCTCATCTACCTCAGCAATAGTAACCTCGGCTGACAGAGCCATGACGGGATTTATGTGCCTCTGGGTACCCCGATAGACGAGATTGCCCAGTTTATCGGCCTTATAGGCTCGAACAAAAGCGTAGTCGGCTTTCAAAGCGTGCTCTAGAAGGCATTCCCTCCTCCCGAAACGTCTCTTTTCTTTTCCCTTCTCAGCGATTGTGCCGGCTCCGGTCGGGGTGTAAAAAGCGGGGATTCCGGCCCCTCCGGCCCTGATTCTCTCCGCCAGAGTACCCAGAGGGACCAATTCCAGTTCAACCCCGCCGGACAGGATTTGGCTTTCGGCTTCGGTTGGGGAGGAGGGCGAAGTGGATATAGGGAATGTGGTGATTATTTTGCTCACCTGTTCTTGCTCAAAAAGAACCCCGAGGTCATCGAAAACAAGGGTCGACCCAATATTCCCGCTTGTCACCGATATGACTGTCAAGTCCTTCACACCGTGCTCAGCCAAGGCCCTCACCAGATAATAGGGAAAACCGCCGGGACCGGCGAAAGTGCCAACCATGATGGACGCCCCGTCGAAGACATCGGCCACCGCCCCTTCGAAGCTTTCGTAAATCTTATTTATCATTTAGGACAAGAGATATTGTAATCGGAAATCTTACACACAGCGCTGGATATAAAGAGGGATTAGTCCCTGGACGGCTGGCGAGTTTTTACAACGACTGATGCCCTCGCTGAAACTTATATCAGAGTTTTCTATCTCTCCTTATGGAAGCTTTCAATGGCATATTCCAGTAATTAATCTTATTGTAGAGTATGCCTTTTATCTTAGTTTGGTCAATGACTTTTATCATACTGATTGTGCTGGGCAGCTTGATAGATAAGACAGGTTAGTACTATAGAAAGGGCAACACAAATTATGAAGGCAGCCGTATCATCTGAAACCTACACCCCGATGCGTATAGAGGATGTCACTCTTGGCTATTGGCAAAGTTATTGTTATCAAATATGGGTAATTGAAAGAACCTGGTAGTACTTGACAATCAAGTCAATAGAACCTAGGATTAATGTACAGTATGAGGTGGCACTGCGATGACCTTTGGGCAACGACTGAGGGAATTGAGAAAAGCCAAAGGCTTGACCCAAGAAGAACTGGCACGAAAGACAGCCATTAGCTCCACATACGTGAGTAAGCTTGAAACTGGCGTCTCGACCCCTCCGAGGCATAATGTCATCTTGGCCTTAGCAAAGGCGCTTGATGTAAACAGCGCGGATACGGATAAGCTATTCGGCCTCGCTAAAAAGATGCCGTCCGACCTGTTAGCACATGTAGATACCAGAATGATAAACATGTTGCGATCAATCAAGCACGGGGAGGAGACGCCTGAGCGCGAATTAACAGCTTTGCGGCGAATTGCTGGATCAGAAGCATCAGATGACCAAGGTACACGGCTCAAGGAGCTGCCTAAGATACAGAAAGACTTCTTTCGAGCAATTGTCGATAATTCTCCTGACGGCATTGTGATCTTAGGCAGTGAGCTAGAGGCCCTGTACGAGAACCCGTCCATCTCACGAATCCTCGGCTATGAATCGGGAGAATTTATCGGCAAGGATACGTTTGGGGTTATTCACCCAGAAGATATGCCCAGGGTAGCCCGCAGGCTCACTAAGATGCTCCAGAATCCAGAGGACACCGGTAGTCATGCGCAATGCCGCGTGATGCATAAGGACGGGACGTGGCGTGTGGTCGATGCGGTCGCTAACAACCTTCTCCATAACCCCACCGTCAAGGGTATCATTATTATAATCCACAAGATCAGCAAGCACTCCCGAGACGAACAATCATGGGCTGAAGAGACGGCGGCTTCGGCGATGGTGCAGAAATATCACCTAACGGAAAGCGAATATAGAGTACTCTCTCTGATCGCAGAGGGAAAGAGCAACCCCCAGATAGCAGAGCAGCTGGTGGTAAGCCCTTCCACCGTGAGATTCCACGTGACTAATATCCTCCACAAGCTAGGTGTCACCAGCCGCACCGCTGCGGCCACTATCGCGGTGCGCCGCCATCTGGTCGACTGAGATTGGTTGTTGCAAAAACTCGCCATCCGTCCAGGGGCCAATCCATCTTTGTGTCCAGCACTGTGCGGCCGACTCCCAATTATAATATCT
>CBFDBW010000299.1:0-4055 GCA_965603145.1 uncultured Syntrophobacterales bacterium | reverse complement strand
AGATCCATTGACTACGGTGGTATTAGGGTCAGGAAAGGCTCTGGATGAAATTGACTCTCTCAGGGAGATTATGATTTAGGTTAGATTTAAGATTGCAGATTGATGGTCTTGCCTATAATTGAAGACTACCTGGACTTATAGTCCCACCAAAGGCAGGGGGCTAGCATAGGGCATGGAGCATAGGGTTGATTCAAGATCAGTCACTCTATGCCCCCTGCCTTTTTGAATCCCTGAATTCCTAAATCTACAATCTCCCCCTACCCTGCCTCGGCCTGAGGTTTGATGATCACATCAATTCTCCGGTTGATAGCCCTTCCCGTCACGGTTTTGTTGGATGCCAAAGGCCGCTTGGATCCATATCCTACAGCTATGATCTTATCCATTGGCAGGGTGCCGTTGGCGACGAGATATGCGCGAACGGCTTCCGCCCGTCGCTGGGACAAGTGCTGGTTACGCACTTCTGAGCCGGTGCTGTCCGTATGTCCCTCAATGACAAGATTGGGTTGGCCAAAGGTGCGAATGGCTCTCTGAGCTTTACTCAGCAGGGAGTAGTTGCTCGGCATTATCACGTCTTTACCAATGGGGAATTGAATCGTTTTCAGTCGAATTACCAGCTCAGAGGCCTGTTTGTATACTTCTGCTTCCTCCTGGCTGAAGTAGGTTCGGACTTTGGTAAACAGTTGGCTAAACCGCCTCTCTGCTGCCAGCCGTTTTGCAGTGGCCTCCCTTTCCGCAGCTATCCGCTTTTTAGCAGCCTTTTCCTTCTGGGTTTGATTTTCCAGAAAGGCAATTTGTTCAGTCATTGCCTCTATTTCTGTCTGCTGATTTTTCACTTTATTGACCAGGAAGCGCTGATCTTGCTGCAAAGCGTCGATGGAGCCCGTAATATTTTCCACCTGGGTTCCCAGGGGTTGATCGCGCATATCAGCGGTGCCAAGCTTGTTTGCAGTATCGTACAGAATCCCCTCCACCCAGAGGGTAATATGCTCGGCTTTCATTGTTTTGATGGTCTTAGTCTGCCGTGTCACTTGCAGAAGGCGGCCCGCCTGCAGCAGGGCCTCGCTGGCCATGTTGTGCATCTTCAACTTCTGATAGCGGTTTTTGGTTATAAATCCATCAACTTCCTTCAATTTTTCCTGCACTGCCGCGTAGGTCTTCGGCGCGAACCTTCGTGCCCCTTCCTTCTCGGCTTGCTTGATGAGCGTGCGCGCTTCGCCCAGGGTTTGCTCTTTAATTGCTCGCAACTCGAGCTCTCGATAGCGTTCCGCCACCTTTGGAGCATTCTTGCGGGCGCGTGTTATCTTGTCTTTCTCAACCGCCCTTGTGAGATCGAGGAATTTTCTTTCCGCCTCAGTGTAGTCCTGCTCATAGCTGGTAGCACCGGCAGAGCGCGCCATTTCCCGGGCTTTTATGACGTCGGACAATTCGGTTTTCGCCAGGCGCGATGATTCCGTAGCCTTCTTGAGTTCAGTTTGGGCTCTTGATATCTTCTCGACGATCTTCGCCGGGCTATCTCCACGCTCCAGCCGTTTTTTGGCGTTGTTTAGGAATTCTTCAGCCTTGGCAAATTGGGTTGGTGACAAGATATCTACTTGGTCCATTCGGGCGTTGCTGAGGTTGTGTTCTAACCAATTAATATTTACCGTCAGATTATCGGTTGTCTGAAATGGCTCCCCTTGCACCGTGCTCCCTGCACCGAGACCCAAGCAACAGAATGCGATGAACACTGCCATGATTACGATTTTTTTTCTGATAAGCATCATCCTCCTCCTTCCCCCAACTGTGAGACTGCTTGCTTCCATGAAGAAGAGTTATATATCCGAGGTAAGGAAACCCCAGAAGCCATATGGATAAGGAAGCGACCAGTTGTCCAATCTAGGCCGCCTGCAAAGCATTTGCCATGTAATCGAAGATATTCTGGACGTTTGTGATCTTTTCCGCTTCTTCGTCGGGGATCTCTAGGTCAAACTCCTCTTCCAAGGCCATGACCAACTCCACAACGTCCAGGGAATCCGCCCCCAGGTCATCTATTACGCTCGCCTCGGCAGTGATGTCCTCCTCTTCTATACCTAGCTGATTGGCAACAATTTCAACAATCCGATTTTTGATCTCTACTATGCCCATACCTTCCTCCTTGTTCTCATGTCTCTGCCCAAAGGGGCACGAGAGGCCCGCAAAAGTTTAGCCTTGGTTTGGATGCAAGAATCGTGCAGGCGAAAACAATCGGGAGGAGGGATTTAGCTTGTGGGCATGATTTTTCAGGTATTAATGAGAGTTTACCCTAACGCTGCAGACCTACTCTGAGGAAAAACGCGCTAGAGTGCGCCAGATGTGGCTGCGCACAGACTCGGTCAGGACGAAGCGTACTTCACCATAGGTGAGATCCTGGCCGAGGCGAGCACAGCCGCAGATGGGGTACTCTAGCGCGAGCCTAGCGATTTTAGCCGGTGTGGGTTTGCAATGTTATGGTTTACCATAGTTTGTAAAGAATAATGGTTGTCATGACCCGTACATGGTTCGATGCAAACTATGTAGCGCTCTCCGTAATAACCAGGTAGAAATCTCTGGTCCATTAACGGTTCTTGGGTCCAAAACAGACGCCGCGTTCTGAACTTTTTATAAAATCTAAAAGATACGTCACTTCCTCAGAAAGGGAGCCTTTGCCTTCGAGTTCCTGGATCGCCTGGGCGAGGTTGCTCTTGCGGCGAAACAGTTGAGAAAAAGCTCTTTTGATCTCGCCAATTGTCTCCTTGCTGTAACCCGCGCGTTCCAGTCCCACTTGGTTAATCGCCTTAACTGTGTGAGTGCCGTCCATAATGCAATAAGGCGGAACATCACGACTGGTGCGGGATAGACCGCGAAGCATTGCAAATTTTCCGATCCGAACGAACTGGTGGACCACACAGTTGCCCGATATGAAAGCCCCGTCTTCCACCCCCACATATCCAGCCAAAAGAGCACCCCCCGCGATAACGGTGCGGTTGCCGATCTCACAGTTGTGGGCTATGTGGGCCTGGTTCATGATAAAGTTATCGTCGCCAATAATGGTGGAACTCCCGGGTTTGGTGCCGCGATGAATCTGCGCGTGTTCTCTGATTGTGTTGCGGTGACCTATCCGCAGATATGTCTCTCCACCCCGGTACTCCAAGTCCTGAGGCTCGTGGCCGATGACAGCCCCCATGTGGATGGTGTTATCGTCCCCTATTTCAGTCCAACCAGTGAGATGGGCATATGCCATCACCCGGGTAGAGCGACCAATCCTTACCGGCCCGTCGATAATCACGTAGGGTCCAATTTCGGTCTCTGGATGGATCTCCGCCCTGGAATCGACAATGGCGGTGGGGTGTATGTGCGGTTGATACTCTGTGGTGGTCATTGCAAGAGTCTCCTTAAAAAAAACGTGAGTCAGGGTGCAGACCAGGTTACCTCGTCTGCATGATCTCGGAAGGTAAAACTCGGCATGCCATGGTAGTCAATTGCCAACACTGCACTACCTTTCTCACCCATCAGTTTGAGAACAGGTTCGGTGTTTATCAGCTCTAGAGTTACTCGCGACACCTGGTTGTCATCGTAGAATGTCATTACCGTGCTATCAGCAGAGGCAGAAATGGAAACGCGCTCATTGCCATCGGTGTCCGCCAGGCTCAGTTTTTGGGCCACAATTTCCAAAGCGGTTACTCTGGACGTGCGCATTTCGTATTGCAGTTGCTTCAAACGACCCATGACAAAAACAGCAGCAGCAAATAATAGCAGCGGCAAGGTAAATGTCCTCATTTCCACGCTCATTCGATCGTAGTACCCTCCAATAAGTATGAAGAAAATTACAAAAGCTATTAGCTTTGGCCAGTCTTTTCTTATAGTCATTTATTTCTCCTCTCAACACAAATAAACAATGCAGATTTTAGATTTAAGAACCTCACAGTAAGGAAAGTAGGTAGCCTCAATCTTCAATCTTACCCTGTGGAATTCCGCCAGTGGGGGGTCCGCCACACACGGAAATACAAAGGGCCGGTCTAAAATAATCGAAAAGTAACTGAACAAATCTCCTAAAACTG
>CBFDBW010000298.1:0-4057 GCA_965603145.1 uncultured Syntrophobacterales bacterium | reverse complement strand
AGGTTAATGAACTCAAGGCAAAGGGGGTAATCTAATGGCAAAAGATCCAAGAGTAACACGAATAGAAGACCTGCCAGGCCCCAAGAGCAAGGGTGAAATGGATGAGATGAAGATGCCCTACGAGGAGTATTGCAAGAAGCTCTTCGATGTGGGCAATGAACACACCAAGCCCATAGCGCTTAAAGGGATTAGGTGGTTGAGCTGCACCATGTATATCTTCACGCCCCACTCTGTGGCCAACCTGGCCGAACTGGGGGCCGAGGTCATCAAGATCGAGATGCCGAGGATGGGTGACGCCATGCGGCACACATCCCCGTTCAACGAGTGCTACCTGTATCCGCTCCACGACACGCGGCCCATGACCGGCACCGGCCTGGGTTTCACCAACGCCAACCCCAACAAGTATTTTCTCACCATGGATTACCACATCCCAGAGATGGTGGAGATCTTTTACGGGCTGGTGAAGAAATCCGACGGCCTGACCGAGCTTTACCGGCCGGGAACCCTGGACAAGTGGAAGATGAGCTACAGGTACCTGAGCGAAATCAACCCCCGGTTCATCTATGTCTGGGGCGGCGGTTTCGGTTACGGTCCCAAAATCTTCGGCGGTTCCTACGACATCCTGGGCCAGGCCCACGCCGGACTCGCCTCCATAACCGGTATGCACGAGTTCATGGGCGGCCATGCCACCAAGCAGACCAACTGGGTCATTGATTGGCAATCGGGCAACCTGATCACCTGCTCAATCCTGGCGGCCATCCACCATCGCCGCAAGACCGGACTGGGCACCATGATAGAATTCTCCCAGGTCCAGGTCCCGACCCGGATGCTCGGACATACCTTGCCCATGTACGGCAAGTTCGGTATCGTCCGCCAGCGCTGGGGCAACTGGGACACCCAACTGGCGGCGCACGGCATCATCCTGTGCGGCAAATCCGATTTTCCGGATTACGACAACCCGCAGGACAAGTTCTGTGCCCGTTATGTCATGGTCAGCGCCTTCCAGGATGAGGACTTCGCAGAGCTTTGCGCCATAACCGGGAACAAGCACCTTCTCGACAAGTACAAGGCCCACAAGGACAGGGCCGAAGGCGAGGCTCAGGTGGAGATCTATGCGGCTCTGGAAGAGTGGGCTGCGGACAAGTCCAGGTCAGAAGTTGCCAAGATTCTGCAAGATGCAGGCATTTTGGCTGAACCGGTTCGAAACGACCGCGAGGCTTACGAGAGCCCGCACTTCAGGGAGAGAGGCACGGTCCGCTGGCTGGACGATCCCCTCTTCGGAGATATGCTGGTTCATTGCGGCTACAGCTGCGGACATATGGAAAAAACCCCGAGAAGGATCAACTGGCACTGGCGCCCGGTGGGTGCGGACAACAAGAAGATCTACCGTGATCTGCTCGGCGTTCCGCTCACTCAAATCCAAGAGTGGTATGACAAGGCCTGGATCTAAAAGGAGGGACGACTGTGTGTGATATAATCTGGTGCAAAAAAGAGGTTGGTGGCAAAGACTGTGACACTATCAACTACCTCGACCCTTACTGTTTCTGGGACTGGGAAGGCACGATCAACTGTGCCGAGTGCCGTACGGTGTACTACATCCACATGATCCAGGGCTTTATGTTCAAGGGTCCGGAGGAAAGACCCGGTGAGGAGCCGGACACCAGCCCGCTTTATGCGGACAAGCCCTTTGAGGGCTATGCCAACTACAGAGACGGTATCGAGGGGAGGACACGGCCTTACGAGTGCAAACCAAGGTCTTGGTTGACGGGCGTTGCCGATATGGTCAAGTTCAGCATCCGGGGTCGACCGGTGCGCGGCTGGCGTCCGCAGCCGCCCTCTGCCGGTTTGGCTGGAAGCTTCGGCTTCAACTGGGATATTCAGAAGTTGACGCCCGAGGTCTGGGAGGAATATCAGCAGAAGCTCGCTGCCGGCGAAGTCAAGGAGTGGTAACTAGAGAAAGGAGTGTCATATGGCAGAGTTAACACCTGAAGAGTTTCTGGATACCGTATTGGTGCCGGAAAAGTCGAGTGACCATATATGCTGGAACTGCCGGGGCTTGAAGCCTGTTCTCAAAGACTCCAAGTTTCCGCCCGCAGACATCATTGGTTGGTGCACGAAGATCCACTGGCCCCATTACTGGTGTGTAGCAGATTTCAACGTGGTCAAGAAGTGCTATGCCTTTGAACAGAGAAAGAAAGGCTAGCTGTGGAAGAAAACGTCCGCCAAGAACTCGATACCCTCAAGCAGATGCTGAACAACTGGAAGAGGGGTTTTCTCAGCTGGGCCTCCCCTGACGGGGATAACGATTATGTGCTGCTGGAATTCACCGAAGAGATCCAGGAGCAAGTTTATCCCCTTGTCACCAGATTGCGTGAGACGGAACACCTCACCAATTCTGAGGCCAGAGAGTTCATGGATTACTGCCACAGCCAGGTTGAAGATCTTCGCAACCAGTTGCGGGAAGTGGAGACCGACGAAAGTGAATAAGGAGGTTAAATATGCCAGAAAAATGTCGAGTGGTGGTCTGCGGCTTTGACCCCATGCTCGTAAAAGCCTACGCAGCTGCCAACATGAGAGCTTGTTGGTGGCACATTCCCGACGCGCTCTTCGAGGAATTTGGCATGAAGCCGGGAATGAAGGTTTCCGGCAAGCTGCTCAAAATCTACTCCGGAATAACCGGTGCGGAAGAAGCAGCTCCCAATGAGGCGTTTGAGTGGGAGTGCGCCAAGGAGACCGGCCGTGTCGTCTTGCTGCCGTCTGACGTGATCACCAAATTCAAGGTCACGGAATTTCATTTCTTCGAGATGAACATTGAGAAGATTGATGGCAAAGACGTCGCCCCCGGTGAGGACAAGATGAGCAAGAACTGGTGGCCGGATGACAAGATGAAGCTGGATTACACTCTGGACTACATCGAGTAGCCACCATAAACCCATAACCTCAATACCCTCTCCCCCGCTTGCGGGGGAGAGGGTGAGTATAGCAGGCCATAGTGAGGCGGGCCTCTGTGCCCGCCGTCACTCAGTTTTCATCCCCCTCTCCTGCAATGGTTTACCAGGGGAGGGGGTTTTTTTGTGGCTTGAGAATCCCTGGTGATTGGTCTATTATTGGCGGTCTGATTCCATGAAATAAAGAATCCGGACCCAAAGGACCCGGCTCATGACGCAAAGCGCCAAGCGCAGAGCGCATAGCGAAAAACTGTCGATGTCAAAGCCCTTATATTTTTACGCTATGCGCCATGCGCTATGCTCTATGCGATCTGACCTGGCCCGAAAGACCAGGTTTTCGATGTTGAATAAAGTAAATCAAAGGGAGTGAACATGACAAAGGAAAAGAAAGAAGATGAAAAGTTTGAGTTTCCCGAGGAGTTTGATCCCCTTGTAGAAGGGGTCCTGCCGGCCGAGTTAGAACCGGATCACCCGGGCTGGCTGTCTATCGCAGAGGTTATGAAGATATCAGATCCTGTCTTTGAAAAGAGCAAGTTTCTTATCGGCTATCAGGAATCCAGTAATGTCTATGTGCTTGCAGGTGATTACCTGACCATCGTTGATCCGGGAAATGATTATACCGTTTTTACTGACCTTGAAAAATTAGGGTTCAATCCTCTGGACATCAAGAAGGTCGTGGTCACTCACGGGCACCGTGACCACTGCATGGGCGTATTCGAACTGTTGAGATTCCCCCCCATCTATGAAAGTAAAGAGATCGAGATTATCAACCATGAAGGAGGTCCCCAGGAGTTTGAAAAAATACTCACAGAGCAGGGATTCACCCTGACCCAAGTAAAGGGAGGGGAAACCCTTGAGCTGAGCGGCTTTGAATGGGAAGTGATTCACACTCCTGGCCATACCATTGACGGCATATGCCTTTATCACGGGCCAACAAAAACCGCCATCACCGGGGACACTGTAATACCGCACTCTATTGGGGATGCTGACAAAAGCGCCGGAGGAAGGCTGGATCATTACCTGTACGGGCTCAAACAGTTGCTGCAAAAAGACATTGAAAATATACTCCCCGGCCACGGTGTGCCCGTGGCGGCCACCGGCAGACGCAC
>CBFDBW010000297.1:0-4073 GCA_965603145.1 uncultured Syntrophobacterales bacterium | reverse complement strand
AATTGGCCCGAAGACTGCCCAGAGATTGATTAAGGAATTTGGCAGTATTGAAAACCTGCTGTCGGCTTTGGATAAGGTCAGCAAAGAGAGAGAACGCAAGAGACTGGAAGCGCACTCTGAGCAAGCCATTATGTCGCGGGCACTCGCCACGATAAAATGCGATGTGCCGATGGATAAAGATTGGCAAGAGTTTGAGTTGGGGGAAGCTGATCGGGGTGATCTCGTTAAACTATACCGTGAACTGGAATTCAAAAAACTTCTTCAGGAACTGGAGGAGATACAGACCGGTGTTGCGTCTGAGGAAATCAGGCGTGACTACCAGTTGATTACAACAACTGAAGGACTGGAACCGATACTGTCCCAAATTCGCCAGTCCAGGAAGGTAGCATTAAGTGTGATGATCTCCGATGAGGGCACTTTTGGGTCTGATCTTGTGGGTATTGCTCTGGCCTGGGGGCCGGAGCAAGGTTGTTACCTACCACTAAGCCACCTTTCTGAATCTAGCTCCGCCAGCTTGGATCAATCTGAGGTCATGAAGTTGGTGGCTCCAATCCTGAGCGATCCTCGTGTTCAGAAGGTTGTCCATAACAGCAAACAGGCCTGGATAATTCTGAATAGTTTGGGTGTCGAACTCTCCGGACTACAGTTTGACACCATGTTGGGTGCGTACGTCTTGGATCCTGGCAAGAGGGTGCAAAATCTGGAGGTCCTGGCCCGAGAACATCTTGCTGTGTCCTTGCTTGCTTTCGAAGATCTGGTGGGAACCGGCAAAAAGCGGCGCAGTATAGCCAGCGTGTCCCTGGAGGAGGTATCGAGCTACGCCGGAGATCAGGCGATTTTTGCCCTGCAACTAGCTGATATTTTAGATGAAAAGATAGAGGCGGCCAACCAGGCAACTCTCTTCAATGACATTGAACTTCCCCTGGTCAAGGTGCTGGCTCGTATGGAGATAAAAGGGGTGAAGGTGGATGTGGAGCGGTTGGATTTGCTTGCGAAAGGTTTCAGCGAGCGGCTGGAGGTGAGCGGTGAAAAAATCTACCATATGGCAGGGGAGTCCTTTAACATCAACTCGCCGCAGCAACTGGGCCGGATTCTTTTCGACAAGTTGGGCTTGCCCATTGGGAAGAAAACCAAAACCGGTTACTCAACTTCTATGGAAGTGCTTTCGTCACTTTCGCCGCACCATCCTTTGCCAGGAGAAGTTCTCAACTATCGTAGCCTTATGAAAATGAAAAACACTTACGTTGATGCTCTGCCGCGAATGGTAAACCCTGATACGGGGAGGATACACACGTCCTACAATCAGACCGCTACGGTTACTGGCAGGTTAAGCTCCAGCGAGCCAAATCTTCAGAACATCCCTGTGCGCACCGAAGAAGGCAGAGAAATCCGTCGCGCTTTTGTGGCTGACTCCGGCAATTTACTTATTTCAGCGGATTATTCCCAGATTGAACTGAGAATTCTGGCGCATTATTCGGAAGATGAGGCGCTGCTCGAGGCTTTCAGTAAGGGCGAGGATATCCACCTTCGCACAGCAGTTGAGATTTTTGGGGTTCAGCCCGATGCAGTTACCGCGGAAATGAGGCGCCAGGCCAAGGCCATTAACTTTGGGATCATCTATGGGATGAGTTCCTTCAGGCTTGCCAGGGATTTAGGGATACCACAGAAAACAGGTCGAGAGATCATAGAACGTTACTTTGAGCGGTATCAGGGAGTTCGTTCATACATGGAAGAGATGCCACAGACCGGCCGCGAGCAAGGGTTTGTCGCCACCCTATTCAATCGCAAGAGATTCCTTCCGGACCTCAACAGTAGAAATCGCAACATTCGACAGTTTGCCGAGCGCACCGCCATAAATACGCCAATTCAAGGCAGCGCCGCAGATATCATCAAGCTTGCCATGATTCGTATTGATGCAGAGCTGGAGCGAAGATCGCTGCCGGCACGAATGATCATGCAAGTTCACGATGAGTTGGTTTTTGAAGTGGAGGTAGGCGGTGCACAGGAAGTGGCAAACCTGGTGCAATATGAAATGGAGTCAGTGGCGTCTCTTGCCGTTCCACTGGTGGTGGCGGCAGGGATTGGCGCCAATTGGGACGAAGCGCACTAGAGAGCAAAAAACAACCTGAGGTGAGTTGACAAGTAGGAGGTCAAAGGATAATAATAGGATTAGCTAAGCGAGCCTACCAGGGGTGGGCACAGAAACTGCGTCCCCGGAGTGCCGCGCCACCTTATGAAAAGACGGCTAGGCACGCTAAGACGTGCCACAGGAGGCGTTGCCGCTTCCGGATCCTGTCCGGAAGAAGAGCAACCCCGGTCGCCACGAGAGCCCCGGTCCTCTTGGGTGACCGTAAAGCGGCTGGGTAGCGTTCAGGGTCCACCCGCAGACCTGGGCGCGAGAGTCTTGCGGGTTAGGCCCGACCAGAATATAAGAACCAGACTACCTGGCGGGCGACAGCAAGTCTGGTAAGTTGGACGGCTATCAGTTTCTGTGCCTGCCCCTGGCAGGCTCCGGGCAAAAAAGAACCACCCGATTACGGGTGGTGATCATACTCATCCTTCAGCTATCCAAGGATATAGTCAAACCTTTCGCTGTGTCGAAACGGCTCGCATCTCGCGAACAAGGGTCAGAACTACTCTTCCTCTTTGAGTTTAGCCAGTTCGGATTGCAGTTGTTCAACTTCAGCCTTGTATTTTTCTGCCTCTTCCCTGTACTGGGGGGCCTCATCGGTGTCCGGAGTTGACGGAAACCCTTCCTCCTTCTTGCTGAAATAGGGAAGCTTTTCTTTCACCTCGTCAAAGCCAAGGTAAGCGGCAATGACACCACCAAACAAGAGCATCACAGGCAGAGCTCCTGCCACCAGCTGCAGGAATGGCACCCACCAGATGAGCAAGAGTATGACCCCCAAAACCGCTGCAACAATGCCACCGATAAAAACCGCCATGCCATTTCCTCCTTCTTATAGATAGAACGTATTTAACCACTCACAGGAAAGGGATCGTCAAGATCCGCTTTTTCCGTACGAAAGGCATGAAAAACGCTACTCGTATACCATGAGGTCCCGGGGATTGCAAGACAATTTTGCATTCTGCTGGAGGACATCGGTACTATGGACCAGTAAGCCTTGTCCAATAATGGGAGAGATCAGCAGGCAAAGCGATTGGCCCTGATTCGAGAGTCCACTTTTTTCAGAAAAACTTCTTTACAAGTACAACTTTTATCTATACAATTCAATCCATGTTTGGGCCTAGTTTTATCCATGTTTGGCTCAGATACAAATGTAGGTAGGTGGTTGTCTAAAATAAATGTTTGAACCCATAAAGTAAGGGCGGTGTTATGGCTAGACCATCGAAAAAAGGTGCTAAAACTGAGGCAGCAGTTGTGGCAGAGGCCAGAAGGAAAAAGGAGATCCTCGATAAAGTGGCTCAGTCCAACATACCTACAAAGACAATTCTGAAAGAGTTGGGCATTTCTAGATCAACTTACTACAGTTGGCTGAAACGCTATGAAGAGGAAGGCGATGAGGGGCTGTTGGACAGTCGTTCATTGGCGAAAGCCATAGAGGAAGTGGAAGAAGCTGTCCCTGAAGTTGAGGAGGTCCAACCCCAGCCCCCTGTAACAGTGGCAGCGGAGGAGGCTGTGGAAGAGAAGCCCCCGGAACCAGTTGCCGAAGAAGTTATGGAGGAAGAACGGGTACCTCCGCCTCCCGAGGAAACCGTGGTGCAACCCGAGGAACCGGTTGCTACCCCAGCACCGGTTGAACCGGAAAAAACTGAAGAAGTGACCATAGCAGAGCCAATTGTGCCGCATGGAGGAGACCAAACAAGGAAGGGTCTGGGTGGCTACGGTTTCATCGCGGTAACGCTGCTGATAGTCGGGCTGCTGCTGAGTATAAGTATCAGTAACTACAGCACCTATCAATTAAGGAAAAATAGCAATTCTCTCACGCTCTGGAAAGGGAAATTCGCCCCCCGAGGTTATCAAATGGTGGAAGCGTTCGAGGCTGTAGTGGTGGACGATGCTGATGTGAGTGCACTGACTGGCAGGACCTTCACTGGTATGGACGCTGTTC
>CBFDBW010000296.1:0-4079 GCA_965603145.1 uncultured Syntrophobacterales bacterium | reverse complement strand
TTGAAAGCCTCTTCCACGCTCATGCTCAAGGGGATAGTATCTTCCTCCGGCAACACCAGGAAGAATCCTGAGGTGGGATTCGGTGTCGTTGGAAGAAAAATACTGAGCATCTCGGTTTTCATCTGCTCCTGGATCTCCCCCGATGTCTGTGCGGTGACGAACGCCAAGGAATAGACCCCCTTTCTGGGATATTCCACTAGAACAACCCGCTTGAACGCATCATGGGCGTCGCCGAAGATCGCCAGAATAAGCTGCTTAACCGCCCCATAAAGGGGGCGCACCAAAGGGATCTTAGAGACCATGTACTCGCCGAAGTCAACTACCCGTCGACCAATGTAATTCTTCACCAGAACCCCGGTTACCAGCACTAGTGCAATGAATAGAGCCAGCCCGAGACCCGGAATCTTGAAGGGAAGATAGGCTTCAGGATGGAATTTTTGGGGGATCACGCCCAGAGCCCGGTCCATCAGCCTCAGAATGGCTGAGATCACGAAAATAACCGCGCCCAATGGAAGGATGACGAGGAGGCCGGCAAGAAAGTAGCCGCGAATTATGGATTTAAGCCAATCAAAGAATCTCATGTTCTGGTCATCTACTGGTCATCGCTACCACCGGCCGAGATCGATTGTTCTCGTCTACCAGTATGACCTTTGGCTGGTGGTTTGCCAACTCCTCTTCATCCAACAAAGCGTAGGTGGTTATTATAATCAAATCACCTGGTTGGCCTTTGCGAGCAGCAGCGCCGTTGAGGCAGATTTCTCCGGATCCTTCGGGCCCGGCTATAGCATAGGTGTCAAACCGTTCCCCGTTGGAGAGGTTGTACACTCCAACCTGCTCGTGCTCGGCGATATCTGCCTGAACCATGAGGCTTTGATCGATGCTCAAACTGCCCTCATAGTCCAAACACGCAGCCGTAATCCGGGCCCGATGGATTTTGGCTTTCAGAAAAGTACGCTGCATGGCCTGATCTCCTCCGTGTCTATGAAATTTTGCTTTCCATTCCAGTGAACGTGGACACGGTAACCAGGCATGCAAAAAGCCTCCAAGACGACTGTCCAGAAGGCTTAATTCCTTTCCGGATCTGGCTGCGATGTCGACCCGCGCTTGCGTCTGCCTGATCGACTGGCTCACCACCGTCTCAGTCCACAAGATGGATCCAAGCGGGTTATGTTGTCATTGTAACCTATTATAATTACCACGACTCTTTTTCCAGGTCAACCACTTTTGCACCTGCCTCACTGAGCTTGGGGCTCCATTTTGCTTACCTTTTCCCTTTCTTCACCCTAACGTTGCAGACCTACTCCGAGGAAAAACGCGCTAGAGTGCGCCAGATGTGGCTGCGCACAGGCTCGGTCAGGACCAAGCGCACTTCACCGTACGTGCGATCCTGGCCGAGGCGAGCACCGTTCGGCCCGAGTTCACGGCCGAGGGCAGCCGCAGATGGGCTACTATAGCGCGAGCCTAACGATTTTAGCCGGTGTGGGTTTGAAACGTTAGAGTTTACCCAGAGCACGTGCCAGCCGCAAAAAGTCCTCAAGACCAAGACTCTCTGGCCTCTTACGGGATTCAATGGCCGCTTCCTCCAACGCCGTGCCAACAGACTCAGGGGTTAGATCGGGCAGGTTACTGGCCAGCAGGCTATTTTTAATGGTCTTGCGCCGATGAGAGAAGGCCGCCTTCACCACTTGGAGAAGCCAGGGAGGTTCAACCCTCGGTGTCAGCGGGCAACTCCGAAACTTCAGACGTATCACCTGAGAGTCCACCTTGGGCTGAGGGTGAAACTGCGTTGGTTTAACACGCATAAACTGTTTGCGCTCACTATGATAGGCGGACATTATCGAGAGGATGGAGTTATCCTTGCTGCCTGGCCCAGCCAGAACCCTTTCCGCCACTTCATTCTGCAACATCAGTACCGCTTCCTGGATGCAGTCCGCTCCTTCCATAAGTTTGAACAAAACGGGGCTGCTGATGTTGTAGGGCAGATTGCCAATGATCTTCAATTTTCTATTGAACCGGTCATGCAAACCAGCAAGATCAACTTTCAATATGTCCATGCACTTTACACGTACGGTTTCCTCACCGGTTTTCGCCCTAAACTGCCTGTGTAAGAATGCCGCCAGCTCTGAATCAATTTCAACTGCAATCACGCGGGCGCCACTCGTGCTCAACGGCAAAGTCAGAGCTCCCAGTCCCGCCCCGATTTCCACCACCACGTCTCCCGGCTCGGGATGAATTGCGGCCGCGATTTTTCCTGCGGTTGCCTGATGAATGAGAAAGTGCTGGCCAAGGCTTTTGGTCGGTCTTTTGCCGAGTATCTTCAGCGCCTGCTGAGGAGAGATCATGCTCCCCGCTCCCAAGCCCACCACTGGGCTCTGAGGTCAACCTATTGACCCGTGTCACCAGTATCAGGTGCAGTTAGACCGCGTTTCCCCTGAAAACGACGGGAACTAGTGAACCTGTATGTCAAGAAATAGGCCGCCACCGCCGGCAAGATTCCCAAGAGTACACCACCATGCAACATTGCCACTGTTACACGACCACTGAGCCTCACCATTGAAAGCACTGAGTAGTCCGGAGGCAGGGACAATTCAGGCAACCTCAGAACAAATCTTCCCAATTGATAACTGCCGTAATAGAAAAGCGGAATGGTCAGTGGGTTACTCAGCCAAACCCCCAGGGCTGCCGCTAGCTTACTACCCCGGAGAAGCGCTGCCAAAAATACGGCCAGCACAGTGTGAAAGGGAATCGTAGGAGTGATGGCTATAAAAACCCCGATGGCCATACCCAGGGAAATCTCGTGCGGTTTGCCACGCAGCTCCCTGAGCTGCCGTATAAACTCCTGCCACCAATAGTGGGGGCTCAGCATTTCCTTTGTCGGTCTTGGTATTGACATAAGAGAAACAGCTGGTGTGATGTATTTTTCCAATCTGGCCAGCTACCAATGCACATTTTGCATTTCTCAGCTGGCATTACACATTGGGACATGAGAGCAATGAGGTCATTTCATCATACTGATAAATGCGAAATTGCACTTGGCGCTTTATGCCATGGGCCCAAACACCGTATGTTCAATAGTTGCGGTAACATTCTCAAGCTCGAAGACTACGGCGTAAAGCTCTTCAGTGGATTGTCCTGGATTGATGCAGGTGGTCTTTCCGATCCGATCCCAGTAAGTACCGCTGATCTCTGACGATTCGTGAATATGACCGTGCAGGGTCAGATAGGGCTGATATTTCTCCACGAATGCCCTCATGGCACGGCTACCAATCCAACGGCCATCAAAGAGTCTATCCAGATTGGTGCGAAAGGGCGGAGAATGCATAACATAGACGGTCTTACGATAATCTCGAGCCGTTGGCAGTTGCTCCAGTTCTTCCTCAATGGAATTCATACTGGCGAAGTATTGACGCGGGTCAACTACGATGATCTTCGGCCCCTGGCTTACACATGCAGTGCAGCGTTGTCCATCAACAGCGTCATCCAGGAGATCTCGACGTTCGCCGTCTTTGATGGTGAAAGGCGTAGGTGGAACATGGGCATAGCCGACTAATTCATAACCAGATCCCAGCTCATGCTTTTCACCATGAAGCAGCCGCAGTGTGCCCCTTGCTACCAAAATCTTGAGGTGGACGTTGCTAACCTGCCAATCATCATTGCCGAGCATAGCATAGATGGTTGCCTGTGGAGCTCTGGAACGAAAATCCCGAATCTTGGGCTCTAGATAAGAAAATATGAAATCTTGTTGCTCTTGCAGGGAGTATCTAAAGGGGCCAAGGATGGGCAGCATGTCGCCCCCAATGATGATCGCTTGAGCTTTTTTTTGTTCAGCCAGCTCAAATAGCTCTTGATATAACTCCTTGTTTCCATGGAGATCGGAGGTATATACAACAACCATGTCCCATTTCCAATGGCGAATTCCGGTGATTTAAGATCTCTTCAGTTTGTCTTGGGAATTTATTAAATCTGCCTGCTGCCTCATGCCTGTTGATCTCTATAAATCCAGCATCCTTTCTACTGCTACCAAGGCCCGCTGCCGAACCTCTTCCCGGGCCTACTCTGATATTATTATTCCTGGCAAA
>CBFDBW010000295.1:0-4097 GCA_965603145.1 uncultured Syntrophobacterales bacterium | reverse complement strand
TAGAGTGCTGAAGATGGGCATGACCTACCCGTTTGCTGGCGAGATCTGTCTTGATTTTCTTAAAGGGGTGGAGCGAGTCCTGGTGGTGGAAGAACTGGAGCCGTTCTTGGAAGAAAAGCTCAAGATACTTGCCCAGGAAAATGGGCTCATCCTAGAAATCAGAGGCAAAGGAGAAGGACTATTCCCGCGGTACCACGAATTTGACCCAGTTCAAGTGAAATCTGCAATGGCTCGGTTTTTCCAGGTCAATTATCAGCCGGCGAAGGTGGAAATGGAATCGGCTCTTCCACAGCGCCCGCCCAATCTCTGTGCTGGATGTCCGCACCGGGCCTCCTACTATGCTGTGAACAAGGCCTTGGGAGATGCGGCAGCCATCTATCCCACAGATATTGGTTGCTACACCCTCGGTATCTTGCCCCCGCTCGAGGCGGCTGATTTTCTTCTTTGCATGGGATCCAGCGTTTCTAGCGCTGGTGGTTTTTCGAAAGCTCAGGAGGAGCCGGTGGTGGCTTTCATCGGTGATTCAACTTTCTTTCATTCTGGAATTACCGGATTGATCAATGCGGTGCACAATGACCACAACTTTATTTTGGTTATATTGGACAACGGCACTACTGCCATGACGGGGCAACAGCCCAACCCCGGGATTGAGCTTACTCCAGAAGGACGCCAACCTCCTAAAGTGGACATTGAGGCCGTAGTGCGGGGATGTGGTGTAGATCGGGTAGAGACAGTGAATCCCCTTCAAGTAGATAAAACAGTTGCGGTACTTAAGGAAATGCTTGGGGACAAGCAGCGCCCTGGAGTTAAAGTGGTCATCTCCAAATCGCCTTGCCCGTTATTCGAAAGGCGTGTCACCGGCAAGAAGCAAAAAGTAGTTTTCCGGGTGACTAATGAATGTGATATGTGCAGAAGGTGCCTGGATGAGCTTGGATGTCCCGCCTTTACCTACTGTGAGGATGAGGAAGAGTGCGCCTTTATTAGCATCGATGAACATCTATGTAGCGGCTGTAGTGTCTGCAAGCAGATCTGTCACGCCATAAAGCCGAAGAAAAAGACAGCTTGATCGTTATGTTTTGATATTTTTCACCACGAAGCACGAAGAACACAAAGAAGAAAGAGGTTCTATGGAAAGCTGGCGTATATTTTTCACCGGAGTAGGCGGGCAGGGAACCCTGCTGGCTACCAGAGTGCTGGGGGAAGCAGCCCTACTCACTGATATTCCTGTGGTGGTGAGCGAGGTTCACGGCATGGCCCAGCGGGGAGGTGTGGTCGAGTCTGCGGTGGTTATGGGAGCGGCCCAGAGTCCGGTTATTTCCGACGGTGAGGCAGACATTCTTATGTCGTTTGAACCGTTGGAAACGTTGAGGGCTTTGCGTAAGTGTTCATCGAGCAGCCTGGTAATCTCGAACAACATCCCTATTTCTCCATTTGCTGTTGCCAGCGGCCGGGAGCAATACCCGGATGTGGGAGAGATGATGCGGACTGTGTCAAATCATGTAAACAGGCTCATTGCTTTGGACGCCAGATCACTTGCCCGTGAGGCCGGGTCGGAACTGTCGGTGAACATGGTGATGATAGGGGCACTCATGCGACACGCGGAAATGCCCTTCGGCAGAGAGGTTGTGGAGGCGGTCCTCAATACGAGAACAAAAAAGGCTTTCTTGAAGATGAACCTGAAGGCCTTTGATTTGGGTTTTCAAGCCTAGTGAGGACGATCTTTGGGATTTGAGACTTACGCGTTTTGTTTTCCCCCGTTGTTGCAGAATGCTCAGGAACAGATATGGTGAAACGGCGAATACTGATATTGCTGGGACTGGCGCTGCTTTGGCTTGTCGTCGCCAATGCCACTTGTGATACGGATAGAAATCAGACAGACCTGCCCAGTTCATACCAGCTTGCTCGATTTCAGTTGAATGAGTGTCAGGCCATGGGCGCGGACAGCTTGGACCCTGAAGGCTTAGCCAAAGCCATGCGTTTAAGTGAAGAGATTGAGAAGATGTTGGAGAGTGGGAATTGGTCGGAGGCAAGTGAGAGCATTGATCAAATGGAGCAGACAGTGACCCTGCTACTCGGTGGGTTGAAGAATTGGGATCCAGATGGAGATGGCCTGAGTAATTACGCCGAGTTTATGTTGTATGGAACCTCCTGGTCCGACATCGACAGCGATGGGGACGGTTATTTTGACGGCAGCGAGGTTCTTCGTTACCAAACAGACCCGTTGGATCAGTGTGGAGTGCCCATAGGTGTGCCTGTTGAGACCGTGATACAGCGACGCTGTCCAGCGTTGGAAAGACTGAAAGACGTAGTTGAGACTAAGGAAAAAGGCTCCAAAAAGAGGTGACGGTGTGTAGAAGATTCCTGTATAATCATAAAGAATAATCAGCATCGAGCAGTTTCTGAAAGCTCGAACCTACATCTCTGGCCAAAGGAATGACAGTCACGTACGATGTGTAAAGGAAACATCTTATGAAATGTGAGGCGTGTGGCGCGTTAAACGATGCTGAGGCGAGTTTTTGCAAAGGGTGTGGCATCAAACTTGAGGCAAGTGAGTGTTACCAGTGCGGTGCTCCTGCCGATCCAGACGCTTTATTTTGTTCGAAGTGTGGGGCCAAGCTAACTGCCAATGATCCGGTCGAGGGGAAGACCTGTCAGAGCTGCGGTTTTGTCAACTCGGCTGGTACGATGTACTGCCATAGGTGCAACCAGAAGATATTGTAGTTGATTTTTTTCAGTAAAATGAGGTAATAATCCCAACGAGTGAGCTTTTTGCCCTTGGATACCTGGGCATAGTTTGGTGGTATCTACCAGCTGAGATATAGCTTCTATTGCCAAGAGGGTGCAGTACCAAGAAATCTCTGTACCTCGGAGATACCCCACATGGAAGTCAAGCATACGGTTGAATACGAGGATGGAGAACTCATCCTCATGGAAGGCGGAGAAAGTGACCGGAATATCTATGTTCTCTTAGAAGGTCAGGCAAGGGTGACCAAGGAGACAGATAAGGGCCAGGTAACTCTTGCCTTGCTAGAAGAGGGCGATATTTTCGGAGAGGTTTCTTTTTTGGCCCAGAAATATGGCGCTCGCTCTGCGACTATAGCCGCGAGGGGTAAGGTTAAGATTGGGGTTCTTGACCAAGAAAGATTGTCAACTGAGTATGGAACACTCTCGCCTCTCTTCCAAAAGATTTTAAAAGATCTGGCAGAACGATTTAGCACGACCACCGTACTTGCATCTCGCCTTGCCGCTAGGCGGATGGAAAAACCAAGCCTAGAGCGTCGGGCTGCCAAGCGGAACCCGTTGCAGAAGTTGCGTATCAAGGTCGAGTATGTGTCGGAAACGGATGGTGGTAGGGGAACCTTGAGCGGCTCTGAATCTTATCAGGGTATTCTGCTGGATATGGCCAAGACCGGCATGGGTCTCGCCTTGTATACCACCAGTTATAGTGAGTCAACACATTCACTGGGAGCCAAGTTCATTTTCCAATTTACCCTTCCTGGCAAACCAATGGTCCGCGTGCCGGGCCACATTGTCTGGGCGCGAGCGATGGGTGGTAAGAAAGCCCGTATGGGCGTCGAATTCAGTGAAACCAATCCCTACCTACGCAAACTCATTGAGGAATTTCTCCAGACCGTAGCCGACCAGTAAAGAGTACTACCTTCCATTTCGGAGAAACACTTCGAGAATTTCCCTCACAATGCGACGCCGTAAGGGGGGATAGGTACGGTGCGCCTGTAGAATTGGGGGGAGTACTTAGTGTTTAGTTCCTGATTACTCGTGCTTGTTATCTACTGGGACCAGGAATATCGATGGTGGCACAGGTGCCGCCACTGCATGATTTGCTGGTAACCTTTGTTTTGTCAGAGTCTCCACTTGAACTACTACTGCCCATGACATAGCTGACGCAACTCAACACTCGCTCAACCTCCTCAGCTTCACAACTTGGACATTTCATTTCCAAGGTATCATTTTTGCGAACAGAGAGCAGCTCGAAACAGTGGTTGCAGGAAAGACAGCGGAATTCGTAGATAGGCATTAATACCCTCCTAGCTCAAAATAAATTTTTCACTTACTTTAATTCACAGCGACAGTATTGT
>CBFDBW010000294.1:0-4106 GCA_965603145.1 uncultured Syntrophobacterales bacterium | reverse complement strand
CCTCCGTCTCCCTTGGTGTTCTTCGTGGTTGTATTTCCCTTTTTAACCATGACCGGCCCCGGATCCGCCCAGCCGCCACCCAGAGCCCGGTGGAGATTGACACGGTTGTTCAGAAGGGTGAAATCCACCTCCAAGAGATCACGTTCCGCCTCAAAGCGGGTTCTCTGTGTGTCCAGAACCGTGAGAAAATCAGTAAGACCCTTTTCGTATCGACTCTCAGCAAGCCTTTGCGCCTCCCTGGCCTCGTGCAGAAAAATAACTACATATTCCCGACGTTTCAACTGTTCTTCCCGTGTCAAAAACGCTCCTTCCACTTCAGCAAAAGCGGTGAGCACTGTCTTGGCGTATTCGGCCACACCCTGTTGATATCTGGCCTCGGCCGCCCGTTGAGCAGCCTGCAATTTGCCCGCGTCAAATAAAGGCTGGGCAATCCCGGCGGCAATACTCCACAACTCATTTTCGGGCTTAAAAAGCCGGTCTAGATCCTCGCTGGTGTAACCGTAACTGCCGGTCAAAACAATCCGGGGAAAGCGGCTGGCCTTGGCCACACCAACCAGAGCGTTCAACGCCACCAGTTGAGCCTCGGCGCCTCTGATGTCCGGGCGTCGAAGCAGGAGTTCAGAGGGCAGACCTGGTGGTACTGGATCAAGTCGTTTGTAATAGTCCTCCGGCTGAAGCCGAGGTGGCCGGGTCTCGGGATAGCGTCCCAAAAGGACGGCCAGTGCCTGCTGCGTGATACCCAAGTCCTGTCGCAGGGACGGCAGAGTTGCTTCGGCCCCAGCCAGAACTCTTCGGGCCTGTCTTACGTCCAGGACAGAGGTCAGACCTCTTTTATATCTACTCTCTACCAGATTTAAGCTGCGGCGGAAGGACCCGATGAGCTTTTTGTCAATATCGATTGCCCTCTCAAACGACTCCATCTGTAAATATAGGGTGACGGTCTCCGCCACCACGGTCTGGGCCACGGTGCGGCGGTTTTCCTCTGCTTGCAGGAGATTAGCCCGCGCCGCCTCCTCGGCACGAGCAAGACGACCCCATAGGTCAATCTCAAAGGAAGCAGGCAGTGATAGATCATACGTTGTAATTTCTCTATCGACGGAAAAGGCCTGGCCTGGTACTGAGGTCTGTTTGGGTCTTTGCTGCCGTTGACCCTGGGCATCAAGGCCCACCTGGGGAAAACGCTCGGCTCGCGTCTCAACCAGTTGCGCTCGCACCTCCAAAACCGCCGCGGTAGCCCTCTTTAAATCCAGGTTGTTTTTAAGTACCTCATCCACTAACTGGTTCAACTCCGGGTCATTGAAAACAAGCCACCACTGATCGTCTGGCTCCGGCATGACTAGTTCGGTGGGAGTGTACTGGTAACCTGCAGGCACTTGAAAACCAATATCGGGTTTTTGATAATCGGGGCCTAGTTTCATGCAACCAGCCAACATGAAAAGAACCACGAGGGCCACCTGGGTATTCATTAACGAGCGCTTCACCCTTACGCCTCCATTTCACTCACACCCAAACCTTTCAGAGAAAACTGGGTGATTTGTTCCACCAAGCGCGCCCTAAAATCGTTGTCGTACTCACGTCCGGTGAGACGACTGACCGCCACCCTGGCGAAATTAAAATAAAGCACCATTGAGAAGATGCTGAAGGTGTTGAGCAGCATCTGCTCCTGCCCCACCTCATCGGTTTGAACAGAACGCAACTTGTCGGCAAACTCCTTGAAAAAAGGTTGAATTACCTCCTGCGCCACAAGCTCAAAAGCCCTGGTGGGCTGGGTCATTTCCCTGGTCATCAGTTGACTATGGCGAAGACGCTCTTCATCCGACAGCGGGCCTTCCACGAAGGCCTGGGCCAGAGCTCTCACTACTTTGGGCGGCGACAGGGAGTCTTGCCTCGCCAAGGCCTTCCTGAAACTCTCCCGCATTCGTGTAGCACGGGGTACCCAACGAGAACGGAAAACCTCCAGATAAAGATTCTCTTTCTTGCCAAAATGGTAGTTCACTGCCGCCAGGTTGCATTCTGCCGCCGAGGTAATTTCGCGAACGCTCACAGCTCGATAACCCTTTTGGGCAAACAGGACCTCGGCTCTGTCCAGAATACGATCCCTGGTGAGGTCTTCTCCATTTTTTTGATTCATCGGCTCCCTCCACTATTCTTACGAACGTTTGTATCAAACGATCGTTTGAATGTCAACTATTTTCTCCACCCTTATTCTTGTTGTTTGAAAATACGGGCAAGATTTTGAACATTCAGGTAGGATTACAGAATAGAAACAGGAGTGATCTTTATACGTAATTTTGGCGGGATAACTACTACATGAGGTAGCAGGATCTCAAACGATAGAGTGTAGATTAAAGTAATTCACACTTGACCATAATTCTGTTTGGCACAATATATGGTTTTCTGTCAAAGATTTCTTTCCTACAAATTATTCCCGACCTCTCGTCTCGCCCGACCTCCCTTCTCGCTTCTCTCTCCATGCTCCATGCCACGCCTCCTGCCTCCTGCCAGCCGTCTTCTAAGGTGGGCCTGTTTTTTCCCTTGCCCCAGTCCTTGTGCTGTGTTATCCAATACACACATTTCAGTTTGGCTCCGACTCCTTCAATAAGCGCATTCTTTTGTTCATTTATTAGAATTACATACTAGTTGACCATCTTGGTCATAGGGTGAAACCAGGCAGAATAGCCTACTCAACCACAAATGGCGCAAGGAGTTAACATGGCCGAAAAAAAAGACGAGAAAATCGAGGAAGCCCTGGAGGGTATGAAAGACCATGCTTCTTCAATCACCCAGTATGTAGATTCATTTAAGAATCGGATAGAGGACTTGGAGAAGCAAAAAGCGGAAGCGGAGGAAAAAACCGCCAAGGCAGAAGAAAGGGTAAAAAATGCGGAAGAGCAGCACGCGGAAGCTCTAAAAAAGCTTGGTCAAGTGGAGGCACGGGAGAGCTCGAATTACGCTCCGCTGATCAAAGATTTGTTCAAGGAGCCCCAACAGGAACTCCAACGTCAAATGAAGCGTCAAGGTCTCTGGTTTTTTGGAATATCCCTAGCGGTTGTTGTGCTTTCCATTGTCATAAGTGTTTCCGTGATCTCCTTCTACTCAGTCAAGAGCGTGAAAAGTGCTGCCACTATGACTCCTGAGGCGCCTACCAAGATCGAGGCGAAGCTTGTGCAAGCCCTTGCCCATCTTGACGATAAAACACAAAAATCAATCGACAAGATTTCATTAGAAACTGCGAAAATTGCCGAAGACATTTCCTACATCGCCAGAGAACGGCGCGTCGTTGAAGAAATTGCCCTGGAGATCGAAAAATTCCAGAAAGAATTTGCCCCGGTCAGGACGAGAAACGACGTTCGTCTTCTCTATAAAATGCGCTTGTCACCTCACCATCAAGCGAAATATGCCCTACTCTATGAGGCCCTGAAGGCAAGCAGCCTACCAGCCGACCTTGTTCCTACGAATTTAAACGACTTCCACATCTGGGATAGGCAGATGCTGCACATATTCAGTAGATTGTTTCGAAAAGTTGAGTCAGCGCAAAATGAGTACGGTCAACTCCCAAATGAGATCCTTAGATTCAGCAATTATAAAGATGTCATAGATGCCACCAAGTATGGAGTTTGGAGCATCGAAATAGAGGATTATTCCCAGTTGGTCGCATACTTGGGAAAACAAATCGAGCTCTACAAGAAGCAGATATTACTGAACAATAGAGAACTATAAAAAAGACAAGCCGCGTGCAGAGGAAGTGGCTTTGATCGACCCACTGAGGGGATTGGTGGAGCCTGTTATTCCTGCTCGTATCCATTGACATACCATTCCAAGAACCATAACCATTTCGAACCTTGGTCAGTTCCTCACCACCGATTGAGGCCGACCTTTACCGTGGAAACAATGGGTAGAACCCGAAGGACATATAGAAAAGCCTATGGGGTACGACTCCTTCTGTCGCACCATCCGGAGGTGCGGAAACTAAAGAGGTTTAACTCTCCGTCAGTTCATGGCAACAAGTTCTGGAAGTCAAGCTGGCTCTTGATGGATTACCTGAACCGGCGAGGATTTCCGGAGGGTGCCAACGTCATGGAGGTGGGATGCGGTTGGGGATTGCT
>CBFDBW010000293.1:0-4118 GCA_965603145.1 uncultured Syntrophobacterales bacterium | reverse complement strand
GTAGGCTTGCCGATAGATATAGTCCCCGCCCCATCCTTTTGGTGAGCGCGTTACTAGCCGGGCTGGGGTTTTTCCTGTGCAGCCAGGTTTATACTATAATTCAGATTCGCACTTTCCTTTTTATTGGTGGGCTGGGGGTTGGTGCTACCTGGTCAGTACCAACCTCAACCGTACAGCGATGGTTCTTCGCCAGGCAGAGAGCGGGCCTGGCACTCGGAATAGTGGTGTCCGGAGTTGGTGTAGGGGCCCTCATCTTCGCACCGCTGATCAACTTTCTAATTCTCAACTACGGCTGGAGAGGCGCCTATCTGGTTATTGGTATCCTCATCTTTTTCATCATTACCGCATCATCATGGGTGGTTAAACCAAGCCCGGTGGCGATAGAAACCGGTTCAGAGGGACCGGAAACAAGGCTAAACCGGATAAGCATCCATGGATGGACAACACGCAAAGTTGTGACTACTCCTTCCTTTGCCGGGATAACCTTTTCTCATTGTGCTGTGCTTGTTGCCTTCCAAACCATTTCTGCCCATCTCGTGCCCTACGCAACGGATGTTGGCATTTCTTCAACAGCCTCAGCAGCAGCCATTGGCCTTTTTGGGGGATTCTCAATTCCAGGGCGTATCATATCTGGCCACCTCTCTGACAGGATACCTTGGCAAAGAATACTGGCTCTGTCACTCTTTGGAATGGCATTATTCATTCTATGGCTGTTATTTCTAAAAGGAGTGTGGATGCTGTACTGTTTCGTTTTTTTCTATGGAATCTGTCACGGGAGTAGGGTTTCTGCCTATCTCGGTATTCTCGGTGAATTCTTCGGTATGCGCTCATTGGGGGAACTCATCGGAATCACCACGGCCATTGGCATGTTCATCGGAGCCTTTGCCCCCTATGTAGCCGGATTCATCTTTGATACAATTGGCAGCTATCTTGTTGTCTTCATGATTATGGCGATACTCCTTTTAAGTGGGGGCATTATTGCCCGTGCAATAAAGAAGCCAGTTGCCCCAGAATAGGCGACGTGTGATGGCAATGTCTACTATAAGATAGGTTTGAGCTGACACCGGCTGGTGATGTTCGCACCCCAACAGGGCCCACTGTTTCATAGATTCAGCAAAAAACAGTTGATGTTCCGCTGGACATATGCAATCTTTGTCTCATTGAGATTGCAGATTGCGGCAGGTAATCTCCAATCTCGTAATCAGAAGTCGTGAATCATGTTATGAAAGGGCTCCCTAATAATGAGCAAATGTTGGCGATGATTCACGGGATGTCTAACGCTACCGGAAACCATGAAAGAACTGTTTCGAAACTGGTATAATCGATATTTTTCTGACCCCCAGGTGTTCATTCTGGGAATTCTGCTCATACTGGGGCTTGTCATCATACTGCTCTTGGGCAAGATGCTTGTTCCGGTTTTCGCCGGGATTGCAATCGCCTTTTTGCTTGATGGACTCGTATCTCTACTCGTGCGCTGCCGAATACCCCATAGGCTTTCTGTAGTAGTGGTTTTTGTGATATTTTTTGTCTGTCTGGTGGTCTCGTTGGTAGGGCTACTCCCGCTGCTGTCAGAACAGATCGGCCAGTTGTTTCAACAGCTGCCCTCGATGATTGCTGGGGTGCAGAACGCCTTGATGCTGCTCCCCGAGCGATACCCGGATTTCATCTCCGAAGCACAGATCAGTAAGATCATTGTTTTTCTAAGCTCCGAGCTCACCAACGTGGGGCAGCGCCTGCTGTCGCTTTCTCTGGCCTCGGTGCGCGGTGTGGTTTCCATTATCACTTACTTAATTCTCGTGCCCTTTCTCGTGTTCTTCTTCCTGAAAGACAAGACAGTGATTTTGCATTGGCTGGGAGGTTTATTGCCTGAGGAGCGGGGATTGGCAACCGAGGTTTGGCACGAAGTCAACCAGCAGATCGCAAACTACATTCGTGGAAAGATGTGGGAAATCATAATTGTCTGCGTGGCAACCTACGTTACCTTCCTGGCCCTGAAGCTTGAGTTTGCCATGCTGCTCGCCCTCTTTGTTGGCCTCTCGGTTCTCATCCCCTATATCGGTGCTGCCGTCATGTATCTGCCGGTGGCACTCATAGCCTATTTCCAGTGGGGACTGTCGGCGGAATTCCTCTATGCCCTGATCGCCTATAGCATCATACAGTTGTTGGACGGAAATCTGCTGGCCCCCCTGCTGCTTTCCGGAGTCGTAAATCTGCACCCTGTGGCCATAATCGCAGCAGTGCTCATATTTGGAGGGCTGTGGGGATTTTGGGGACTGATTTTTGCCGTACCACTGGCTACGTTGGTACATGCTGTCATGAAAGCTTCTCTTAAAAAAAAGAAGGATTGAAAAGACAGGGATCGATTGTAACCGCTCCAACGGCCTAACCGATTGGTCCGAGATGGATCGCCTGTTTCTTCCCACCCACGAAGAGTCCTCAAAAATCCAGGAGCAGGTGGATGTCAAGAACATGGGCAGGTCACTGAGACCGCTGGCTTTGGCGACACAAGCTTCGAGACGATTTTTCCACACCAGAGATTCTCAATCTGGCGTATCCAGACGGCCTCAAGAATCAGGGTAGCGGGGGATGAGATGCTTAGGAGATTCAGCCTCTATGGCTTCCTCAAAAACCAGCAGTACTACGACTATTTCCTATTGCTCGCATTCATACAGATGGGGCTGTCGTATTTCCTGATCGGTGTGCTCATCGCGTTCCGCGAGATCATGATCAACATCATCGAGATACCCAGCGGTGCCATCGCCGACCTTTATGGGCGACGCAAGTCGATGATCCTCAGCTTCGTGGCCTATATCATCAGCTTTACCACCTTCGGGTTATCCGGAATGGCGGCGATGCAGTTCAAGCTCGCGCTTCACACTCTCATGCCCCTTCTCTTCCTGGCGATGACCTTCTTCGCAATCGGAGACGCCTTTCGGACCGGTACCCACAAGGCCATGATCTTCACGTGGCTGCGCATCCACGGGCGCACTGACGAGCGGACCAAGGTCTACGGGTACACCCGCTCTTGGAGCAAGATTGGCTCGGCGGTATCGGTGGTTCTGGCATGTGTTTTCGTGTTTGCAACCAGCAACTACATTTACGTTTTCTTCTTCTCTATCATCCCTTACATCATCAACATCATGAATTTACTCGGCTACCCAAAGGAGGTAGATGGCCACATCAAGGAGGAGACAACCGTCGGTGAAATGGCACGGCACCTTAAGGAGGCACTGGTGATCTCGGTAAAGCAGGCGAGTCTCAGAAGACTCATATTCGAGTCCATGGGCTTTGAGGGATTCTTCAAGGCCTCGAAGGACTATCTCCAGCCGATCCTCAAGGCCGCAGCACTTCCGGTAACAGCAGTCCTGTTTGCAAGCATGCACTTCACCGGGGAGCAGAAATCGGTGTTCCTCATCGGGCCCGTTTTCTTCGTGCTCTTTCTCCTTTCGGCCGTGGCCAGCCGCAACGCCTACCGTCTGGTCAGTAATCCCGGCCAAGAGGACAAGACAGCGCGATTGCTCTGGGGCTTGAGCGTTGTGATCTTCCTGGCGCTTTTGCCAGCCATGTACTACGGCATCTACTGGCTCATGATAGCCGGGTTCATCGTGCTCTATATCATGCAGAACCTTTGGAGGCCGGTCCTCATCAGCCGCTTCGATGCCCACTGCGACGAAGCAAAGGGGGCGACAGTCCTCTCGATTGAATCCCAGGCAAAGAGCGTGTCAACAATGATCATCGCACCGGTTTTGGGGCTGGCTGTCGATCTCGCGAGAAACCGCGGCATTGGCGCAAGTGAGTTTTGGCCGCTCGCCGTGCTTGGCGCAGTGATTGCCATTGGGTTCTTCCTGACCGCCAGGAATATCCAGTATGCTGGACAAAAACCGATCCTTCAAAACACTACATCTCGTGCCTCAACCATTCAGCAAGAAAGTACAGACTTATCCTATCTCATGCAGGAAAACGATGATTAACTACGAACAGCTTCAGCGGGAGGTGACATTTTGTTTGACAATATGCCATCACTCATCTCCCCTCAACAGGTTTATAGCTTCTCTTTACCAGATAATCCCCCAATAATATCGAGGTCACAATCACTAATGGTAGAGACACTAATAGTC
>CBFDBW010000292.1:0-4129 GCA_965603145.1 uncultured Syntrophobacterales bacterium | reverse complement strand
GCGGTCGGAGCAGGCAATTCGTGAAATATCCGGGTTAGTCCTTGCCTGGTGCGACCGATTCATCCCAACCTGCATATCACTCCAGTTTATTCTAAGGCCGTACATAGTCAAAATGCAAACTATTTAGCGCTCTTCGTGCTACAGTGCTATACTATCATAGAATACTTCCCATCTGGTCGCTGGTAAGAATCTCGTGAATCTGAGGGGCTGATAATAATGGCATACAAAAGAGTGATCCATGGACGCGGCAGGCATATTATAGTAGATCGTGAGTACCCCCTGCCGAAATGCGAATCACCTCTAATCTGGCCGACAACCAGTTCAAGATTGAACTGCTCATCGCCAGAAATTGCCCGGTCAGAAAAAGTTGGGTGCGCGCAAACGGTCCACCGCACAGAACGGAGGACCGAAGATCCCGGTGAAGGTGTTCATTGAGGTTGTTATGCGATGCCTACTAATACGCTGTGCACGTTGTCAGAAGGATGACACCGAAGCGGTGCTAGACGAAATCAATAAGGTCTGTGCTGAATTCGGCATTAAACATGGTATAACCCAACTCTCCTCCGTAGCGCAAGATGTAATAACAGGGAGAAGAGAACACAGATTGAAGCGGGAGGAGAAACAGGTGGCCAAGCACGTGGCGCTGCGACTGTTGACTATGATGACTGATACCCATTACTGTGAATTTTGCAGAGAAAAAGTCGCAGAAAAGGAGAAAAGAGAAGCTCTGCGGCAGAATTTCAAGGTGATAATCGGTAAAAAGGACTGATCCTGCCAAAGTAAAATGTTCAAGGGGGAGGATGAGGAACAACGAGCACCTAAGCCACCTCTCTTTCCACTCTGAGGTCCGCAAAGGCTAGCATGAAAATTTGATGCTTTCTCAAAAGATACGTTGCCATAAATGGCGCGAAAATGGGACAGCGAGCGCATTCCGTGTCCCGCTCATTGAGTCCCGCTGCAGCGGGACGGAGTTAGCGAGCAAACTACAATAAAATGAGATATCTTCCTTACATTTCGAATCCCGCTTTAGCGGGGTTCAATTGCTCGTGGTGGAGAATCCTCCCCTTGACCCCAATTAGGCACTTTCCTCGTGGCTACCAGCCGCCGCCACCCTCTAACGGTGATTCAGACTTTGATGACATTATCATAGCAATGCAACCCTTCTCCGAACCAACTTCTGCACCTACTCCTGAACCTGCCACCATTCTACTGCTGGGTTCTGGCTTCTTAGGGTTGGCGGGAGTTAGGAAGAAGCTTAAAAGCTAAAACAGCTTACAATTGTGGCTAAGTAATCTTGGATTGATAAAATTGAAAAAAACATAAAAAAGGACTTTCCCATATTTCCCCTAAAACTGAGCTTAAAATCCCTTGGGACCATGTCCCGTGGGGGTTCGACTCCCCCCCCAGGCACCAATCATATTACCAACTTGACCCCAGCCGGCTGGAAAAGGTAACTTCCTCCGGTAAGCTTTTCCTGCTGGTTCACAATCCAAATTTTCCATATAAGACCGGGAACCTCCAGGACGCAGGAGTTACCGCAAAAATATTGTTTCAGTTAGACAAATGTGCACTCATAATAAACAGTCACATCCCTTCATCCGACCAATCCTCACCGCACTTCCGTCCACCGTCGGGCCCAATTTGAACAGCGTTTATTCGCCGCTATCCTCTTCACCCGATGGGGGGTAAACATTGTCCCCAAACCGCCGGTACCACCACCTCTCAGGGTCGAAGGATTCCACCTCTTCCGGGCTGAAGGAAAATCGGTAGGTTTCACAGTAGTCCAAGAGCAGGCGGTAGGCGGCATTGATATCCTTGATTTTTCTGGAGCCGGTTGCGCCGTCTTTCAGTGCATCAGGATGCCACTGCTTACACATGTGGCGATATGCAGTCTTAATTTCTGCTATGCTGGCCAGCTCGCCCAAACCCAGCAATCTACGAGCTTGGTCAATCTCGGCAGCAAGAAAGGTAGTTCGCTTCATTTGTGAATTGAAACTCCAGCCCGCGTCATCCGGAGCTTCCGGATGGACGTTAATTAGTCGTTTTATCAACTACTCAATGGACGATTAACTTTTTCGCCCTGAACATGTAACTGCCTGAGTGTGTGCAACAGCATGCAGTCTATAAATCCCATCTCCTGTCACGGTATTTTTTTAATCCTATCAGACCGTCCCCAGAATGTATATTGGTGAAGTATCCGGGCTAGTACAAAATGCTGAGAAACAAGCTTCCAAGTGAGTACTAAACACCTCTTGCCGAGATCAACCACTGAGTGGAGCGCAGTATTATCTCATATATGATGAGGAGTAAGCACTAAAACCGGGTGCTTGGTTTCAACCGAAGGAAAATTGAAGAATTATGGCCAAATTTTTGCATGATCACATGCTCCATCAGGTGTCGAAATAGGCTCCTGGAAGACTCACAGTCACCAAGAGGTCGAGAGGGGTATCACTCTGTGCCACTGACTGCCATATTTGGGCAAGCTGTCGATACTTGCAGAAGACCCAGTTTTCTGACTGAAACATCAAATTCCTACCCCAGATGTGAAAGGAGATTTTAGCGTGGAGACATTCGAGGTTGGCGAGCAGAACCGCTTGTCATTCAGGATAAAAGTTGACTGGCCTGTCACGCTGGAAACAGCAAGGGGATCGGTGGAGGGAAAAACAAGAGACATAAGTGCTGGAGGTGCCCATATACGTTGCACAGAGTATTTACAGTTAAATGAACCAGTCTATATGACCATCAAGGCCCCCGATATAGAGCCCATGAAACTGATCGCAATCGTGATATGGTCAGATAGTAAAGATGAGTCCAACCGGCCACGTGTTATCGGTGTCAAATTCACTGAAATATCGCTGGCAGACCAAAAGTATCTGGAGAAAGTTGCCCTGGAGGAATTCAAGGCCAAACTGCCCCGGTCATGAATTGTTGCTTTTCTCTATAGCCTCAACAACACTCAAGGTAAACCGGCCTTACCTCTTTGAAGACCAAACTGGGTTTAGTCACCTGATACGCACTCCTCGTAATGTAAGAGAAAACAGCGAAGGATGTCGGTTTCCGTAAGCAGGCCCACCAGACGATCACCCTCAACCACCGGCAAGCAGCCGATCTTTTTCTCCAACATGATCCTCCCTGCCTCCTGGATACCCTTATCCGGCCCCACGGTGATTACTTCCTTTACCATGGCATCCCTTATGGCAACGGACTTGAGATGGTCGCGCGTTTCAGCATAATCATGGCCCATCACTGAAGCCAGAGAGGCCCTAAACAGGTCGCGTTGGCTGATAATCCCCGCCAGACGCTCTCCCTCCACAATGGGCAGATGCCGAATGCGTGCGAGGTTCATAATGTCACTGGCCAAAGACAACTCTTCGTCAACGCGCAAGGTTACCAATTCAGTTACCATAATGTTTCGAACTTTCATCTGCGCCCCCTCGCAGGCTTGATAGTTAACTGCTGATAGAATTTTCCTGGAAACTTCGAAAAGACCCCTACCCTTTATTATAACTACTGCAATAGCCGTTCCACTGTCAATTAGGATTTCAATTGGAGCGTAGAGCAGACAATGCTCTCCGCTCAGGCATAGGGTATAAGGCTCAGGGCGCAAGGAAGAAACCAGAATATGAGAAACCAGTTGCCAGAATCCAAGAGAATCACCCATATTCCAATATTTCCTCCCTCGCTCCTGACTCCTGGCTCCTGAATTCTGACTCCGAATAGCTTTTCTTGTGCCTTGCGCCTTGTACCTTGCACCTTGTGCCCTGTGTTTTTTATGGCGTTATTTACTTAACTTCGGCGAAGGGATATAGTAGGGACAATGAAGGAGAATGGTAGCTATGGAAAACGGCAAATATCGACATACGCTCAGAGAGCTCTACGATTTTATCCGATCACGACTTTACTTTAACCGTCCTGATCTCCAGGTAAGGGGAGAGCAATTCAATTCCACCCTCCTCTTCACCCTTCTCACCGCCTTAACCGGGGGTAAAGCCCTTATCATCGGTGAGCCAGGTCTGGGGAAAACCACCGCTGCTGAATATGTTGGCTCCCTAATGTACCAACTACCCGTAGGCACCGTCTGGGCCAGTGAGGTTGGCGGGCACCCCGAACAGACAGAGGAAAAAATTAT
>CBFDBW010000291.1:0-4139 GCA_965603145.1 uncultured Syntrophobacterales bacterium | reverse complement strand
TTGCGAAAGCTGAAATAGGCCATTACCACGCCGGTTACAGCATAGATGGCCCAGGCGTGAAGGCCCCAGTGAAAGTTGGTAAGAAAAAGCGAATACTCCGCCGCTTTGGGACTGATCATGTATTCGCGGGCGAGCTCAAAGTGTGAAAGCGGTTCAGCTGAGCCCCAAAAGAGAAGCCCCACCCCCATTCCTGCTGCAAAAAGCATGGCCAGCCAGCTTACCGTAGAAAACTCCGGTTCATCATCGTCTTTACCGAGTTTGATCTTGCCATATCGAGAAAAGGCGAGCCAGATACACAGAATCAAAAGGAGGCTGGCTGAAAGCATGACAAACCAACCACGGCTGGTGAACATCATGCCTGTTATGGTCGAGGAGAACTTGGTAAGTCCCGCCGTGTCAACGATACCCCAAACTGCGATAAGGCCGGTCAAAGTGAGCGCTATGAACAGCAGAGGATTCTTGAACACATTTTCACCTTTCCGTCAGAGAAAAGATTTTCCACTAAGATTAAGTATCTTTAAATATTTTGTCAAAAAACGAGTCTTCCTCAATAAATGGTTCTCCAAACCATTGCCCATGGGTATTGGTTTACAGATTTTACGAGCAGATGCTTCTCGGGACCTTGGTACAAAATGCTGGCGCAAAAACTTTCGGAGGTGGGTTGAACATACCTTGCCAAGATGTAAAACTTGATAAAAGTATACAAAACCTTAATGTGGTATTTTCTAACCCGAATAATGTGGGATAAGAGCCTGATACAGCTCCGAAAATTATTCATTCATTGCAGTTATTTAAAGTTGGAGAACTGTTTTTCTAGCATGATTTTGAGTATGGTACGGTCTGTTTCGATCATGCCCTGGGTGCTTAAGATGCCAATGTTCCGCATCGTCTGCTCTGGTGAAGCACCTATGATTCCGTCCATGACCCCAACATTGACTCCCTGCAAGGAGAATAACGCAGCCTGAACAGCAGTTCCGGCAGCGGTTGCAAGCTTCAAAGCACAACCAGCCTTAGCTCCATCGCAGATAACTCCAGCCAAGTCTTCGATAAGGTTTTTAATCGCGCCGGCAATGTGTCGGATATCACCACCCAGGAGGTAAGTTACGCCAGCGGTAGCTCCTGCCCCTGCGGCAATTGAGCAGCCGCAAAGAGCCGATAGTCTTCCTGTGTGTGCCTTGATGTAGGCGGTGACGATATGGCTGAGGCCTATTGCCTTGAATATGGTCTCTTGATCACTCTCTGCAAAATCTTTTACCGCCTGTATGGGCAAAATTGCTGTTAATCCATGGTTACCACTTCCTGCCGACGTCATGGCCGGAAGCTTAACGCCTGCCATCCTGGCATCGGCTGCCGCGGAAGTGATCATCCTCGCGGCTAATATCATGTCCCTCTTGATGAGTTTTTTCGGACAAGCCGTTCTAATGTCTTGCCGACACCGAGACCCGGACCATGTTTGAGACCGTATTCTGCCAACCTCATATTAAAACGAATGCCTTGGTCAAGAAATTCCATGTCCTCTGCGTCCAAATCATCGATAAGGGCGAGCAGTCTTTCGAGAGAGAGACCTTTTAACCAACTCTCAAGTTCCGCTAGGCTGCCTTTGCGTTCCTCATTCTTCATTCCTGCAAACAGGGGACTGTCAGTAATATCACTGCCGTTTAGCACGAGCTTATCAATGTTGTCATGCACATCTCTAATGACGGATTCGGCTGTATTCGAGCCGCTCCGGATTAAGGTCTTGATGTATAGCCCTCTTTGGTCTGGAAGCAGATTGACCGTTACCTTGTCTGCACTCAGGAACTCCTTGGCTCTGGCTACAACATCTTCGTCTGTGGGATCCAAAACTTCCAGCCTGAGCGTGGGATTTCCTCCCAAAGCCCCAAGGGCTGCTGCAGTATCAAGCCCTGATAACCCTCCAGTGCCAGGGATTAAAACCGCAAGACCGTTTTTATAAATGTTCGGATCTACCCAGATTTCAATGGAGTCGATTTCTTTCCCCGGCAGTAACGACACAGCCGCTGCAGCGCCTAACGCTGTGGCTACTGGTTCGGTACACCCCAAAGCGGGAGCAACCTCCAGTCTCAGTATATCTTTGACGGTGTAAGCCATTTTTGCTTCTTCCTTTGATTTGGTTTTGGTATCGTTCCTTTTGTAGGCGAACGCTACTTGCTTACCTAAAGAGAGGCAACAATGTTGGAACGCTATTGGAACATCAACGGCTTTTTTTCTAACCGGTTAAAAAGATGACAATTCGACAATGAAACCGTCTCGCCGGTGAAAGTCGGCCTGCTGGCCGCGATGGGTCAAGGCCCAGTAGGTCATCTCAGCGTCTCTGAATTTGATGACAGCGCTGAGGGCCACCTCCAGGGGTTGATCTGGTTGGACGATCTTAGCCAAATCTAATTCCAGGTCAAGCAGCAAGGAGTCCGATTGGCTCTGAACCCGAAACGGGAGTGAGGGAAAACCCTTTTCCTCTTGCATCCCTTGCCGATAAGCTGCAAAGCGATAGACATTCCAGTGGCCGGCTGGCGAGAGGTTGAATTCCCAATAGCGAGGAGAATGTTTGACAGCGAGGAAGAGCTCGAAACACGTTTCTTCCCAAAGCCCGCTCATGCGAGCTGGATTGTTTGCCGGAGCGGGAATCACTAGCTTCGTCAGAGGGCCGAGTAGTGCATAGCGGATGGCAAGTGTATGGGAGCGGAGGGCGATGTTGCCTGTGATCTTTAAAGAGAGTAGCGGGCTGAAAGGGGAGAATGGCTGAAGGGAAAAGCTCTGGTCGTTCATCTCATGTCCTGGATGATGACGCCAATGGTTGTTTCCTGGGATTCAATACTCTCGGTCAGCTTGAATTGGATGAGCGCCCTGGCAAGATTGTGTTCTTGGTGGTTGGCCTTGAAGTAGACATTGCCTTCCAGATAGTCGGTAAAATATCTCAGTCCCAGCTCGAAAGCGATCAAGCGGATGGCGTCGTAGAGGTAGTCATAATCGTTGTCGGTGAGAAAGTCTTTTGCCAATGAGAGATAGCCCTGCAAGATGGCCTGGCAAAGTTCGGGATCGAAGCGAACCATCTCCCACTGCTCGGCATCTTCTCCCAGGAGATTGCAGCCCGAGCGGAGGCAGTCGCCAATATCATAGTGAACCAGGCCGGGCTTGACGGTGTCCAGGTCAACAATGCTGATGGCCTGCCCGGTACCGGTGTCCATCATGACGTTGTTGACCTTTGGATCACCGTGAATCGGGCGAAGACGCAGCCTGCCTTTTTCTCTGCCATTCTCGAGCACGTGGGCCCAATCTCTGCGCTGGCTCACAAACTGTAAACCATACGCCACTTCGGGGGATTTGCCTGTCTGTTTCTTTGCCAATACCTCATCATAGTGCAGAAGGTATTTTGGCGTAATGTGAAAGCCCTCAAGGGTGTCGGCCAGTCTTTCGGTGTCCAGGTCGCTCAGAAGGTTGTGGAACATGCCGAGGGCATAGCCGACTTCTCTGGCGTGCTCGATATCTTTGATGGTGTCAAAGGACTGCGCCCCGTCAATAAAGCTGATGGCGCGCCAGAACGAGCCAGCTGGGTCAAGCCAGTGGTCCTGTCCGTCCTGTGCCGGCAGCACGCGCACCACTTCCCAACGACGGCCCGGGCTGAGGGGAGCACTCTGCAGACGCTTGCGAACATGCTCGGTGAAGGTGCGCATGTTCAGCATGACAAGTTCCGGCTGACGAAACACCTGGGTGTTGATCCGTTGCAGGATGAAGTGCTTTTCTGCTTTGGAATCCAGGGTTACCAGGAAGGTGTCATTGATATTGCCACTGCCATATTCATGGATGTCAATGACCGTGCCCTGTGGTTTTAATTGGTCTGCAGCGGCAACGAGATTGTCCAAGGTTTTGTCCTTGGTATTGAGATCTTTATTCAACATCGAAAAACTGGTCCCCAAGGCTAGTCCAACATCACGCGATGCGGGAGTTAATTTTCAATGGGTTTGCAAGCAGAAGAGGTTTCAGTGTTCAGGTTTCAGCTTCTATCTTTCTCTTTCTTGACACCTGACACCCTTATTTCTTGAGGCGCACACGTACTGACCGGGCGTGTGCTTGGAGACCCTCAAGTTCAGCCAAGCGCATGATGTCTGCTGCATCTCGCTGCA
>CBFDBW010000290.1:0-4162 GCA_965603145.1 uncultured Syntrophobacterales bacterium | reverse complement strand
TCTCATTGAAGCTCCCTGCAACAAGCTGCAGGGAGTCTTCGAAATGTAAGGTACTTAAACCATTTTATTGTAGTTCGCTCGCTAACCCCGCAGCAAGCTCCGGGGAATGCGCTCGCTGCAGCATTTTCAACAGGGAAAAGGCGAGGGGGGAGTGAAATGTTCCCTTGATCTTTAAAGAAAACGAGGCCAGGGCTCTTGGCCCTGGCCCGCTTCCTTCAAACTATTTGTATTCACTGGAGTTGAGATTTCTTTCCAGCAAGCTTGCGCTCGCAACTCCAGTCTACGGGCAGACAGATTTGAAAAATTCGAACTCTCCTTTATTGCTGATCTGAACAATCACGGCACACTTCAGTGGGTCGCCCTCTTCGGTGAAGGTCATCTTACCTGTGATACCGTCAAATGCTTTGATCTTGGCCAGAGCGTCACGAACACACTGGCGGTCCTTCTCAATCTTGCCGGTAATCTTGCCACAATTCTCGATGGCCCGCTGAACAAGGCGCAGTGAGTCCCAGGTCAGCGCACCCACATCGTCGGGCACGTACCCGTAGGTCTTGTTGTAACGATCGATAAAAGCCTTGGTAGCGCCCGTAGCACCGGCAGCAGCATAATGGGTGCTGAAGAAGAGGCCGTAACAGTCTTTGCCGCAGAGTTTCACGGTCTCGGCCGAACCCCAACTATCACTGCCGACGATGGGTTTGTTCCAGCCCAATTCGTGGGCCTGTTGCACGATCAGAGCCACCTCATTGTAGTACTGCGGGGTGAACAGTACTTCGGCACCTGAGCGATTGATCTTGGTCAGCTGGGAGCTGAAGTCAGTGTCTTTGGTGGTGAAGCTTTCATAGGCCACCACAGAACCCGGACCATGCAGCTTTTCCCAAGCTTCCTTGAAAAACTCAGCCAGCCCTTTGGGATAATCGCTTGCCACGTCATACAAAACCGCGGCTTTGGTAAAATGGAACTCCTGGGTGATGAAATTTGCCAAAACCGGCCCTTGAAAGGGATCGAGGAAGCAGCCACGGAAAACAAAGGGACGATCTTTGGTAGTATCCGGATTTGTTGACCATGGGCTAATCATGGGTGTTTTGTAGACGTTGGCCACAGAGCCTGCAGGTACAGCCTGTTTGGAGGACTGGGGTCCGACAATAGCCAGAACTTCATCCTCGACGATCATCTTGGTTGCAGCCTTTACCGCCGACTCAGCCTTGGACTCGTTGTCTTCAATGACCAATTCGACCTTGTACTTCTTCTTTCCAACCTTGAGACCACCGGCTTTGTTGATGTCTTCGAGCCACATCTGACCTGCGAATTTTGAGCCCTCTCCCACTTTGGGGATATCCCCTGTCATCGGGGCGTTGATTCCAATCTTGATAGTCTTTGACCTACTCCAGATCGAAGGCGCAAAAACAAGACAAATCACCAGACACGCAACCAGAAAAACGAGTCTCTTCTTCATCGCCATCCTCCCCTTCTCCATTTAATGTGTTGATTTAATAGCGAAAGTACAGCTCAACTGAGAAGCCAAATGTGGGACTTCCAAATCAGAACATGTGCTTTCAAAATAATGGGGATCCTAAGACTCAAAACAAATGTGAGATTTTTAGCATAGAGCCGATACTTTTTCAATGATTTAATTGAGAAGGGATATTAGATGGCGAGCAGAAAGCAGCCCCGCGGCAAGCTCGGGACAGGCGGGCAGGGGGTGGCCGGCAGCGGGCGGGAGATAAGGGGGATGACACGGGGAGGGGGTGACGCGGCGACGCGGCGAAGAGGACAAAATCTCCGTGTCACCGTGTCATCAAGTCTCCGCGTCCAAGAAAGAAACAACACTTGCAGTTATTCGAGGGTTAGAAGGTAAAGAAGACCTTCTGCAACACCCTGGGTGTATACCCTGCCATATCCAGATACATGGTGACCCCTCCCATGAAGAAAGGCCAACCGGCGCCCATAATCATGGCCAGGTCCACGTCCCTGGTATCGGCCACCACACCCTCCTGCATAATAAGATCAATTTCGCGGGTTAGACCGGTAAGCACGCGCTCAATGATCTCTTCTTTCCGAAACTCTTTGTCACCTTTTTTCTGCCAGAGATCTTTGAGCGCCGGATCCACCTGTCGGTTAGGCGGTTCACCAACATAGAACCCTGGGATCTTGGCCTCCACCATCTTTTTCAGGTTGTCATTAATGGGAAAACTCTGAGGCCCAAAAGCGCGGTTCAAGGTCTCCTGCACATGGGCCGCTACGGCCGGACCCACCATCCCCAGGAGTTCGAAAGGCGCCATAGGCAGGCCCAGGCTGAGCAGGGCCTCATCCACCAGTTGGAAGTCAGCACCCTCGTCCACCATATCCAGGCAGTTCGCCAGCATTTTGGTTAGGATACGGTTGACCAGAAATCCAGCAGAATCTTTTACCAGTATGCCTGTCTTTCTCAGTTGTTTGGCAGCGGCAAAAACGGTAGCCAGGGCAATGTCGTTGGTCTGTTGGCCGCGGATGATTTCCACCAGTGGCAGCACTGCCACCGGGTTGAAGAAGTGGAAGCCCACCACACGTTCTGGGTGTCTGAGCTTTGAGGCCATCTCTGAAACCGACAGACCGGAGGTGTTGGTGGCAAAGATGCAGGTTTCGGAGACTACTTGCTCGGCCTCGGCGAAGACCTGCTGTTTGATCTCCATTTGCTAGAATACTGCCTCGATAACGAAATCACAGTCGGAAAAATCGGTCCAGTCCAGAGTGCCATTTACCAGGGTGAAAAGGTACCGGGCCTTTGCTTCAGTGAGTCTTCCTTTTTCCACCAGCTTGCCAAGTTCAGCCTGAATATAGCCCAGACCCTTCTCCAGAAACTCCTGTTTGATATCCTTCATGACCACCGGCACCTCATAGCGGCGAAGGAAAAGAAGTGCCAGTTGAGATGCCATGAGGCCCGCTCCGATGAAACCCACTTTGGTCACTTTCTGAGGTTTGATCTCAGGAACACCGACAGGACGTTTGGCCCGCCGTTGGACCAGATCGAAGGAGTATATGCTCGCTTTACATTGGCGGCTTTTGATGAGATCCCCCAGGGCCTTGTCCTCCTCCGCGAATCCTTGCTCCACATCCCAGCTAAAAGCGCCCTCGATTAGTTCCAGGGCGCGATAGGGGGCAACGGCAGCGCCATGTACTTTGCTGTCCACGAAGGCGCGGGCTTTTTCTATCAGTTGCTTGAGGTCGCTCGAATCCACCTCCGCACGTTCCACTTGCTCACTGCCCTCTATGATGTTTTCCAGAAAACGGATGGAATCATCCAAAAACTCAGCAGAGTCGAATAAGCGATCGGCCAGCCCCATCTCGAAAGCCTGGAAACCCTTGATCATGCGATTCTGGTTCAAGGGGTTGAAAATGATAAGCTCCAATGCCTTCTCCGGGCCAATTAAAAGGGGTGCCAAGGTAGAGCCGCCCCAACCCGGGACGATACCCAGGAAGCATTCGGGGAAAGCGATGGCGGTTACATTTTTAGAAACAGTGCGGTAGTCACAAGACAAGGCTATCTCCACGCCGCCTCCGAGGGCTGCACCGTTTACAGCAGCCACCGTGGGGTAGGGCAGGTCCATTATGCGCTTGAAGGTTGCATGGCCAAATTGACCAATAGATTTTCCCTGCTCAAAGGTGTTGATAAAAGGAATCTGGGTAAGATCGGCACCCGCGGCAAAGATGTAGTGTTTCCCGGTAAGCAAAAAACCCTTGACGTCCGGCTCCTTTTGAATCGTGTCCAGGGCCCGGTTCAAGGAGGCGAGCCCCTCTTCGTCGAAGGTGGTGGGTTTTTTGTAATCTTCACCATTGTCCATAGTCACCAGAGCGATCTTGCCCACTCTAGAGTTATAGAAATGGGTGTAGAATTGAGTGACGATTTTGGCCATTATTTTTCTCCTTACAATTTAGGTTGGCCGGTCAAACCAATTACTTCTTGTTCTTCTTCGTTGCAGATGTTTTTTTTGGTGCTTTCTCACCGTTGCCTTGCAGATTCTCCCATATTACTGAACCTCCCTGGCCGAGCCCGACACACATGGTTGTCAGACCGTACTTTGCCTTGGGGTTTTCGGCAAACTCGTGCATCAGGTGGATCATCAAGCGGGGGCCTGATGACGCCAGGGGGTGGCCGAAGGCAATGGCTCCTCCCCATGGGTTGAGG
>CBFDBW010000289.1:0-4197 GCA_965603145.1 uncultured Syntrophobacterales bacterium | reverse complement strand
TATGGCCTTGGTGCAGTCGGTGATAGCCTGGTCATAGTCGCCTTTCTCACTGTAGAGGTAGCCTCGTAAATAGTAGAGATTAACATCACGCTGGTCTAATTCTATAGCCTTACTATAGTTGGCGATAGCTTGGTCATAATCACCTTTCTCTTCCCAGGCGCTCGCACGTTCACGGTAAGCCTCAGCATCATCCGGGTTTTTCTCTATGGCTTTCGTGCTGTCAGTGATTATACGGTCATAGTTAGATGAACATCCGGTAATTATTAGGCTCAGAGCGATTACCAGAGTCAAAGTTACAGCAATGATAATATTTTTCATCTCATATAACCCTGGAAATGAAACCATATCTTTCGGTTTATTTTTATTCTCAAAAATTCGCCTATAGTACCCTTCAACTAGAATCAGAATAGGAGTAACATAAAGATCCTGTCAAGGGGAGACCCACCATCATTTGTCCTTTCAAATGACCTTTTGGCCAGCCAAAAGAATCCGGCTCTGTTTGCACATTGGTTAATAACCACCACGTTTATTTATGGCTCTTAGCCAGCCGGTAATATTACAGAAACATATAAATCCCACTAATCCTGTCGCTTATTAAAATTATTTCTTAGTAAAATAAGATTTAGTTACAAGGCGTCAAGGCTGGAAGGATTGTAGATTGTAGATTTCGGGTTTGAGATTTAGGGGTTTAGGGATCTGAGAATGGGACGTTGTATAGGTCTTATGCATGGGTGGTAAACTCACACCACACTTTCCGTATCTCAGATCCCAAGAACTCAACTTTTTGAGATCCCTGGCTGTGCCAGCCAATATGGATGAATCAGATCTTCATAGATGCTCATGGCAGCCTCAGCACCCTGGCCCACTGCGGTCACGATCTGCTTGTAGCCTCCCTCCACGTCTCCGGCGGAATAGATGCCAGGTATGTTTGTGCGGTGCTGTTCATCACGCTTGATAAATCCATCGGCTGTAAGTTCCACCCCAAGTTTTTCGGCCAGCCCCACGGCAGGAATGTAACCGATGGCGATAAAGACCCCGTCTAGAGGTAAGATTCTGCTTTCCTGAGTGACATTATCATAAAGGAGAACCTCTCGGACTTTTTCCTCTCCCCGTATCTCTTCTACTTCAGTGTTCCAGAGGACAGGAATATTGGCGGCGTACAGATACTTGCTCAGGTGTTCTTGAGCGCGTAAAGTGTCTCGACGGTGCACCAGGGTGACGTCCGCCCCAACATTGTGAAGATAGAGGGCCTCGGTGACGGCGCTGTTGCCGCCTCCCACCATGATGACCTTTTTCCCTTTAAAGAGAGGTCCGTCACAGGTGCTGCAATAGGTGACTCCGCGGCCGGAGAACCGGGACTCTCCAGGAACTCCGAGGAGTTTGTGAGTTGCCCCGGTGGCCAAAAGAACGGCCTTGGTCTTGAAGCGTCTCCTGCTGGTGAGCACGGTGATGCCTTCTCCAGTCTGAATGTCCACCACCTCTTCTCCTTGAAAAATCGTTACATATTCCAAAGCATGGCTTACGAGCAGATCAACCAGGGCCTTACCGCCCACCTGGGTGAAACCGGGGTAGTTTTCCACCAAGGGGGTTATTGCCACCTGGCCCCCGAGAGTATCGCGTTCCACCACCGCTGTGTTGAGCCCACTGCGAACCGCATAGATACCCGCGGTGAGTCCGGCTGGTCCTGCTCCCACAATGACCAGATCATTTTCAACCAGTTCCGTGTCGATATCCGGAATAAATACGGTCTGCTGCTCCATCTTATGCAAAGAGAGTATGAAGAGCTCTTCGGGCTGAGCTCCCTGGGCAATCAGAGTGTCATTGGCAAAAGTTTGAGGAACACTGTGAGCAGAATAAAGGTCGGCGAGGTTGGGGTTGGCTTGGATGTCGACGATCTCCAAAGAAATCAATTCGGGTTTGGCAATAGCCGCTTTGAGAGCGCTGACCACTTGCTGCGGGCAGTATGGGCAGGTGGGGCTGGAAAATACTCTCACCACCCGCGGGGAATTTATCTTCTCTATCATCTTGAGCGACTGTTCGCTGAGATTGCTACGCCGAAGTCCGATGAGGACTACTGCTTCAAGTAGGGTTCGGCCTTCTTCACCCATAGGGGCCCCGAGGAAACGGATAGAATAATGCTCGGGATCAAAGAGAATGGTGGGAGAGATATCCACCTGCCATTTCTGGGCAAGGTCATGGTTGAAGTCCATTTCGTGAAGTTCAATGTTCCTTCCCAGTCCAGCAAAGGCGCGAACAATCTCTTTGGCGGCCTGATTATAGATGTCGTTTTGGCCCTCTTTGGTAAAGAGATAGAGAGGGACGGGATGTGGTAATTGATCCAATACGGATCTCAGTTGCTGCTGAACCTCAGGGGGAATGGGACTCTGCGACTGAGAATAAGGATTTCCTGAATTCGTCATGGCGCTTTCCTATTCGAAAAAAGGTGCTGCATTTTTTGCCAGTTTCCGGTGTTCGGCACGGGCAAGCAACTACAATATAAGACATCTTTACATAATCGCAAATTAGCAAACTCCCGTGAGCAGTGTCAAGATTGGGTAGTCCCGAAAACTGTTGTTTTGCGCGTTCTCTCCGTGATATAAAAACTTTTCCCCTATCAATGGAAGAGCAACAACAGACACGAAGAAAAACGTGAAGACAAATTTTTTCAAGGTAAAAACCCGCGAACAAGTGTGGGATGAGTTCCAACGATTCCCTCTCCTCGACACTGAAGAGGTTCCTCTGGCTCAGGGCTTGAACCGAATACTGGCGGAACCCATTATCAGCAAAGAGGACCTACCACCTTTCATCCGCTCTACTGTTGACGGCTATGCGGTCAGAGCTCAGGATACCTTCGGCGCCTCAGAGAGTTTGCCTTCCCTTTTAGAGATTGTGGGTGAGGTGGGCATGGGAGAGATCCCGGCACTTGAACTCAAAAACGGCAAGGCGGCCAGGATTCCCACCGGAGGCATGCTTCCTGCAGGTGCGGACAGTGTGGTCATGGTGGAATACACCGAAGAGCTGGACCAGAAGAGTGTGGCTATCAGCCGCAGTGTGGCCCCGCTGGAAAACGTGATCCGACCCGGTGATGACTTTCGTGCCGGCCAGGTGGCATTGCAGGCAGGGAGGCGACTCAGAGCGCAGGAAATTGGTCTGCTGGCCGGGCTGGGTCAAGAAAAGATAACCGTAAGGCGGCAGCCGAAAGCGGCAATCATCAGCACCGGCGACGAGATCGTCCCCGTTGAACAAGACCCCCGGCCAGGAGAACTGCGAGACATCAATTCCCACAGTCTGGCAGCCATGGTAAGAGGGTGTGGGGGAGTGCCGCTCCTGTTAGGTTTAGCTCCCGATCAGTTCTCAGAACTGCGTATCAAATGTCAACAAGCACTTGATGGAGCAGATATCTGCCTTATCTCGGGCGGATCTTCGGTGGGCAGCCGCGATTTAACTCTGGATGTCTTAACCTCGCTCAACCACAGTGAGGTTCTGGTCCATGGAGTGGCGATAAGCCCCGGCAAACCCACTATCCTGGTTAAAACAGGTGAAAAAGGCTTTTGGGGTCTTCCCGGCCATGTGGCTTCGGCAATGGTGGTTTTCCAGGTACTGGTGCGTCCCTTCATGTCTTACCTTAGCGGAACCGCATTATCCCTGGGGGAAGGGAGGCCGATCCAGGCCCGACTGAGTCGAAACGTGGCCTCAAAGCAAGGAAGGGAAGACTTTATCCGGGTGAGGTTGCGGCAAGATGACAGCGGTCTCACAGCCGACCCCATTTTTGGTGAGTCTGCATTGATTTCCACCCTGGTACACGCTGATGGCCTTATTTGTATCCATCGACATGCCGAAGGACTTTATGCAGGAGAGGTTGTTGACGTAATCCGTATATAGTCACTGGGGGGTAAAGGGATTTTGGAAAACAGGACATAAGCTAATAAATTCGAAATCCGAAACAAATTCAAATTTTCAAAATCCAAATGACCAAAACGGGGAACAATTCATTTTGAGTAGTTATGTTTTGAACATTGGGGAATTCGGATTTAGGATTTGTTTCGTGCTTCGGATTTAGGATTTCGGATTTCATAGGGTCTCACTTCTGGACACTGGAGCCTCGCCGAGAGACTCCACGCTTTATTGAAACTGACAAATTGTAGGCACTTGTTATGTCTCGCCGAATTTATTTAAAAATGAAGTCTCTGGAAGAGG
>CBFDBW010000288.1:0-4199 GCA_965603145.1 uncultured Syntrophobacterales bacterium | reverse complement strand
AGTAATCTTTCGCAGAAGTCCATCGAGGTTGATTTTCGCTTTTAGATTTTATTTGAAAGACATGGTGTTAGTCTCCTTGCGAGTGTAGTCTAACCTATCAAATCACTTCCTATCGATTCAGGTAGAGGTGGTCAGCGGCTGATCTTGGAGTACTGGAGTATTGGAATAAATGCATTCTATACTATCTCAATTATAATGATAGCAAAGAGTAAGACGCTGAAGAAACGCTTAATGAGTATTCGCCCGGAAACTGTGTTTCTCCTTGTCATTCTGAGGAGTCCCGCCGATGGCGGACGACGAAAAATCTTCTAGGTGGAGCCGCCTTCTGAGATTCTTCGTCGCCTGTCGGCTCCTCAGAATGACGGTGAACGGAGAATCGCTCAATTTAGGTACAACAATGTTGGACTTTCCCGGTTGAACTGGTATCCTCTTCATAAAATTCAAGCCCGGATATTTCATGAATTACTTGCTCCGACCACGGATATGGCCGTCCTTCCTGGCGTCCTCGGGTGTCGGCACCTGCGACGTACCGTTCAGGTACGCCTCGGAGCCAAAACCCTGTGGTTGCCAGGTGGCACGCCCATCTTCGCGGTCTCGCGACAGCAATTCATGAAATATCCGGGCTAGCTGTGCGAGAGAAAATAAAATGCGCAAGATAGAGCTCTTGAAAAATAGCATACAAGAGTATGCTTGGGGATCAAGGACAGCTATCCCTGAGCTTCTAGGCCAATCAGTACCGGCGGACAAACCACAAGCAGAACTCTGGATGGGAGCCCATCCTAAAGCTCCATCCCAGGTTCTTGCCGATGGCCTCTGGAGATCTCTGCCGGAGGTAATTCAAGAAAGCCCTGAAGAGACGCTTGGGCAGAAAGTAGCCGCTCGGTTTTCCAACCAGCTGCCATTCTTGTTCAAGGTGCTCGCGGCAGCGAAACCGCTGTCGATCCAAGCACATCCCAATAAGGAGCAGGCCGGGCAAGGCTTCGTTCGGGAAAATGAGCTTGGAATTCCCTTAGATGCGCCCCACAGAAATTATAGAGACGACAACCATAAACCAGAGATAATCTGTGCCCTGACACCATTTTGGGCCTTGAACGGTTTTCGCAAAATAGAGGAGACCCTCAGCCTGTTAGAAGAAGCCAGGATCCCAGGTTTGGCAGAAATAGTATCGTTTCTACGGAGCCACCCCAACCGGGCTGGGTTGAAAAAATTCTTCAACCATTTAATGACCACGGACAGTGGAAAACAACGCAAGATTGTTGAGCAAGCGGTCAACGCTGCTGAGAAGCGGACACATGAAGAACCAGTCTGGACATGGATGATCAAGCTCAATGAAGAGTATCCCGGTGATATGGGGGTTCTCTCTCCTATTTTCTTGAATCTTTTCCGTCTGGAACCCCAGCAAGCCATGTATCTGCCAGCCGGGGAACTTCACGGTTACTTAGAGGGAGTTGGCATTGAGTTGATGGCCAATTCTGACAACGTTTTGAGGGGGGGGCTGACGCCCAAACACATAGATGTTCAAGAACTGCTCGCCGTTTTGAATTTTACAGACGGTGATTTGAATATTCTAAGCCCCGAAAACCTCACCCCTGGGGAGGCGGTCTATAACACGGAGGCGGAGGAATTTGTGCTCTCCGTGCTAAGCATAAAGAAAGCGGCTCCCTTCAGCAGCTCTCGCGATCGCAGTGTGGAAATGATGATGTGCACGGAAGGCGAGGTTAGCGTCACTGATTTGCGCATTGGGGACATCACCCGCTTAACGAGGGGAATCTCCATTATTGTACCGGCAGCAGTGGAGCAATACAGCATTGAAGGGGATGGGATTCTGTATAAGGCGGCAGTGCCGGTGTGAAAGTCGCAGAGCGCAAAGCGCAGAGCGCATAGCACCATGTTAGTTGTTCGTGGTCAGTGGTCCGTGGCGAGTGACTACAAGACCAGATTTTTCCTGCAACGGACAACGGACAACCCACAACGGACGCGGCCCACCGTTTACTACCTACCCAAGCTTTGGGGCTTGGCTTTGACTTCCGTGTTAGATAATTGTTCCAGAGCAAGCATGAGGGCCTGGGTGCCCAACTTACCGTGTCCCTGGGCCTTGACCGCTAGGTAGAGCTGGTGGACTAAAGCCAGGCCGGGTAGGGCAAGCCCCAGGCGGTGAGCCTCATCCAGGGCTATGGACATGTCTTTGATGAAATGTTCGACGAAGAATCCCGGGTCAAAATTGCGTCGGAGAATGCGGGGGGCCATGTTGTCAAGAGTCCAGCAGGCGGCAGCACCGCTACTAACAGAACGCAGCATGGTCTCCAGATCTAGGCCTGCTTTATATCCATAAAGAAGGCTTTCGCATACGCCAATCATGGTGCCAGCTATAACGATCTGGTTGCACATTTTGGCATGCTGTCCAGCGCCAGGTCCACCCTGGTGGACGATCTGCTTTCCCATGGTTTCCAGTAGCGGCTTGATGGCCTCAATAACATCCTTGCTTCCACCGACCATAATAGAGAGCGTGCCGTTGCGTGCTCCCACATCGCCTCCCGACACCGGAGCGTCGACTGCGTGGACTGACTTTGATGCTGCCGCAGAGTAAATCTCCTGGGCCAGACTTGGCGAGGTTGTGGTCATATCAATAACGATACTACCCGGTTTGGCGGTGGTCAAAATGCCACTTTCGCCCAGATAAACTTCACGTACATCTTCTGGAAATCCGACCATGGTGAAGATTGCATCAGACTGATCCGCTACTGCCCGGGATGACTCCGCCCAGGTTGCACCCGAGTCCAGAAGGGGTTGAGCCTTGGCCTTGGTGCGGCTGTAGATCTTCACCTTATAGCCCTTGGTGAGTAGGTGGTTGCACATGGAGAGCCCCATGACTCCGGTGCCGATCCAGCCAATGCGGGTTTTCAAGGAAATTACAGGTGGTTTGTTGTTGCCGGAGACTGCCATCTTTCTATCCTTACAAGTGTTAGGTTTCGAAGTCAACTCCATTTAGGCATAGGGCATCATTAGGTCATTACGCTCCGCGCTAGCGCGCTCCGCTGTCAGTATGCCTTCGGCGTCGTTTATGGGCATTAGGTCAATATGCTACGCTGTCATTCATATTTAACTGTCATTGTGGCCTTGAAACAACTTAATGACGGCGAAGCCAAATGACCTGGAACTCCATGCCCCATGCCGGGAAAACAGATACGTTGACAGGGAAGCCCTCGGCTTGCTATGTTAGCTGGTAGCATTTTTTCTAATTAATTCAAATATAAAGGAGAGAGGCCATGTCATACACCAACGTCCTTGTGGAGAAAGAAGATCATATCGGCCAGATTACCCTCAACAGACCAGCAGAGATGAACACTTTCAACGTGCCTTTTGCCCGGGAGCTGAATGACGCCCTGGCGGAGATGGACAAAGACCCGGAGGTGCGAGTTGTAGTGATCAAAGCGGCGGGCAAACATTTCTCTACCGGTATTTCCCTCGCCGAATTTAAAAACAAAACGAATAAAGAATACCGCGAATTCATCCGCTTGATGGACGAACACAATCACACTATTGCCAAGATGAAAAAGCCGGTAATTGCGTCGGTGAAAGGATATGCTCTCGCCAACGGTGCCGGTCTGATCTTTGCTTGTGACCTGGCCGTGGCTGCCGAGGATGCCAAATTAGGGACTACCGCGATCAATGTTGGTCTTATTTGTACTGGACCGGCTGTACCCCTGGCACGCTCTCTCGGCCGCAAAAAAACCCTTGAGATGATACTCACAGGTGACATGATCTCAGCGAGCGAGGCTGAAAGATTGGGATTAGTCAACAAAACAGTGCCAGCAGACGAGCTTGAAGAAGCCACCATGGAACTGGCCGGAAAACTGGCTGCCAAGAGCCCGCTGGCGTTGCAAATTGGCAAAACAGCAATGTACGCAATGCAAGACGTCCCCTACCATCAATCGATCGACCACCTGAGCGAGCTTTTTGCTGCCCTTTGCAGTACCGAGGATGCTGAAGAAGGAGTGAAGGCGTTCTTGGAAAAGAGAAAACCGGTCTGGAAGGAAAGGTAGAGGTACACTTTAGTTAACGACATCAGTTCCTATCTTTGCGTAGTGGTAGTGTGGCGATGGCTCACTACCTCTGGAGTAATGCGAGAGGTTTCAGATTTTGGATTGTAGATTTAAGGACGAAGTATATGATTTGAAATTATAAATCTACAATCTGCA
>CBFDBW010000287.1:0-4214 GCA_965603145.1 uncultured Syntrophobacterales bacterium | reverse complement strand
GAGCCGCCAATGACCACCCACATCAGGGCCAGGATGACCAGGTGCTGGTAATAGTCAGACTTTATTACCAGGGGAAATAGTATGAAGAATGCGGCAATGATGGCAGGAATCACCTGCTTGCGTTTCATAGTATCCCTCTTTTTCTAAACTTTGGTGAGTTTCTTCAAGCCACCTGGCAGAAAGATCAGAACCAGGAGAAAAATGACATAACCCACCATTTCTTTATAGCCCATGCCAATGTAAGTGGCCCCCAGGGACTCGGCTATGCCGAGAGTAACGCCCCCGAAAATGGCACCAACCGTGCTGCCCATGCCCCCAAGGATAGTAATAACAAAGGCTTTTAGGGTAAAAGGGCCACCAATGTCAGGGAACAGGTAGAAGATGGGCATGAGCAGTGAGCCGGCGGCCGCCACCAGGGCTGATCCTATGCCAAAGGTGATCACCGTAATCCGGCCAGAGTTGACGCCCATGAGGGTGGCGGCCTCTTTGTCCTGGGCAGTGGCCCGGATGGATCGACCCAAGTCGGTTTTGAGCAGAAACAGGAAGAGGCCGACGGTCAGGAGCACCGCGAACCCAAAAGCGATGATCATGGGTATGCTGAATGAAATGTTTCCCAGGAAAAAAGCACTGCCAGTGTAGCTGGTGATGACCGATTTGTAGTCAGAGCTGAAGATGAAGCGGGCGATTTCAGCAAGTACCATGCCCATGCCCACGGTCATCAACACCTGGTTTTCCGGGAGAACGGCGTCAACTTCCATGAGAGGATTGAGCAACGTCTTCTGCAGAAAGATTCCCAGGAGAAAGAGGGCGGGCATGGCAACCAGAAGCGACAGGTAGGGATCAATCTTCAGATAGGCATGGAGGACAAAGGTGACGTACATTGCCACCATCATCAACTGGCCGTGGGCCAAATTGATGATCCCCATGACACCCATGATCAGAGTCATGCCTATTCCAATCAAGCCATAGATACCTCCGATCAAAACTCCGGCGACCAGGGTCTGTAAGAAGACATCCATTTCCAGCTTCCTTTCAAGAGAGCAAGAAAGGGTCTTTCTTCAACCTTTCTCAACCCACTACGGACAAAGCAGATAAGGAAAATGATGGATTGCTAACTAGATTGTAGCTGCTTAGAGAGAATTAAAGCACAGAAGGCACAGAAAGAACAAGGGGCAAGGTGAGCGGTGATTTGCACGTATGAAACTGCAGTCAACTCTTAGATCTGGGAGGGTAAAAGATATCTCGAGAAATTGTTCTTACCCCGAGACCAATTGCCGTCAGTTTTCTGCGTCCTCTCAGCTTGAAGATCGAAAGAAACGGTGGAGGGCATCTCAGTAAGCCCTCCACCGTTTCTTATCTGCAGCTAGTAGCCCCAGGTTTGGAGCCAGTCTACTGGATAAACATACTTGGCATTGGCTAGATTCTTGGGCCAAATGAGCTGAAGTTTGCCGTTCTGCCACTGGACCACATAGGTGGTCAGCCTGTTCTGATTGGTTTTCTTGTCATAGGAGGTGAATTTCACTGGGCCGAAAACCGTCATCAACTTGGTCTCACTCAAGGCCTGCTTGATGTCCTCGGGGGAGAAGGATTTGGCCCGTTTCAGCACGTCCCTGATCACGTAGGCAGCCGCATAGGCCTCGGCACCGTGATACTCGGTGTCCTTGTTGTATCTGGCCTTAAACCTATTGAAGTAATCCATGGCTCCGGGCAAGGGTAGAACCTGGTGCCACAAGGTGGCTGAGACTACGAAATTTGCGGCCTTGCCGGCATTCTGGTCAAACTCGGGGAGGGTGAAGCCGGCAGCACCGCCGACGAACAGCCTGGGAGTCAGCTTCAGTTCCCGGGCCTGGCGCATCAGCAGCGAGGCGTCCATGATGTAAGAAATCATGTAGACGAGGTCAGGATTCATCTGCTTCACCTTGACCAAAACCGGTTTGAAATCGATGCCACCGTGTTCGTAACCTTCGGTCATCAGAACCTTGATGCCCAGTTTCTTACAGCTTTTCTGGAATGCTTTAGCGCCCTTGGTGCCGAACAGAGAGTTTTCATGAAGGATCACCGCGTCCTTGGGTTTTACCACCTCGGCCAGAAAAGTCTCAACCCCACTGGCATACTCACTCACCGGCGGATTCAAACGGAAGATGTAGTCCCATCCCTGTTCGGTGATCTTGTCGGCTGAACCGGTATTGACCAGGAAGGGAACGCGGTTTTGCTGAGCTACACCGGCCACCCCAAAGGTCACGGAACTGGAATAACCGCCACCGAGCATAACCACCTTGTCCTTGGTAATGAGCTTCTCCACCACCGACCGGCCCACTTCGGGCCTGCCGGTATCATCTTCCATGATAAATTCAAGTTTCTTGCCTTTGATCCCGCCACCGCCGTTGATCTCCTCCAGGGCCATGTCAAAAGATTGTTTTTCAATTTCGCCGAATTTGGCCTGAGGACCAGTGAGCGGCAGCACGATACCGACCTTGATAGTGTCTGCAGCGGCAGCCTGGCTGGGTAGCATGAAGGCGAATACCGAAATCGACACCAACACCAAAAAAATGGTCTTCACATTTTTTCTCATGAATCATCCTCCTTTTGAGCAACTGTGATCTGTAACTAAGCCGTCAGCAATAACCTAAGAAAAAGCTACTGATAATTACCAGACCGCCGTTGTCTTGACGATGGTCCGGCCGTGTAAACTTTTTCCATGCTTCTAATTCGGCGCCCCAGAAACGGACGAGGTGAGATGCAAGGGTTACCGAGGATCATAATTAAGCCTAAGCCTGAGATAAAAAGATGAAATATACCTACCATATTGGTGGGCGGAAAACAAGCCCCAGGAGCAACAAGAACTGTGATCCAGTGATGTAGGATAAACCCCGCTCCCAGCGAGAACGATCCGATCAAGCACTACATTAGGGTGTACTCTCGTCTACGGTCCAGGAGAACAGGACAATTTCACTTCAGCAGGTCAGATGAAAGGCACCGGCAACTCTTTTACCCTGGGCATGAAGGCTGTTAAAGATGGAAACCGCTTCTTTGGTAGGCATCGCCACCAGACTGATTCCCTGTCCTTCAATGGCCTGTGTCGCCTCTGCAGTTACTTTCATGCCGCCGTAGGCCCCGGTGCCCACCACCAGGGTTTCCACAGAAGCATATAAAATGTCGTCAATGTCCTGGGCGTAGAGGGCGTGGCCTTCCCTTCGCCACCAATTACCAACAATCTTGTTTTCAATAATCTTTAAATCATTTCGGTGACTTTGACCTGTAACCGTCATGCTGCCGAAACTGTAGGATTCGATCATTTGTTTTCCCTCAGTTTTCGTGCCAGATCAGATACTGATTTAGTATTGGTTCGTTACTGCTTATGATACACTAGAACACAATGAGCTGAAAGACCTCGGTATGGAATACAAGGAGTTTCTTAAAACTACCCTACCTCAGCTTGGGTTGCGCTGGCGTCGGTTCAACCGCAAATCCATCCGGAAACGTATCGTCGCTCGACTGCAGGAGTTGAAGCTTCACTCGCTGAGCGAATACCAAAATTATGTGTTTGCGAGCGAGGCTGAAAAACTAAATCTTACCAGTCTTTTGACCGTTACTATTTCTCGTTTCTGGCGGAACGCCGGACTTTTTGAAGCACTGAAGGACGTTTGGTTCCCGACTTTGCTGGGCCGACTACCTGCAGCTGAGCCTTTGCAGGTCTGGTCTGCGGGCTGCGCCAGCGGAGAAGAACCCTACAGCCTGTTGATTCTCTGGCTTGAGAGCTTCGCAGGTTCAGGTCGTGAGTTGCGACTGCTGGCCAGCGACAGCAACGGACGTTGTCTGGAGAGGGCGCAACAAGCACGTTATCCTGCCAGCAGTTTCAGAGAGATGCCCCTCCATCTGCGGCAAAAGTACTGTACCAATGAAAAAGGGACGTTTTTTCTGCTCCACAATCTCTCCCAGAGGATCGAGTGGTTTGAGCACAATCTGATCTGGGAAGCTCCGCCGTTGAATAATCATCTGATTTTGTGCCGCAACCTCGTTTACACCTATTTCACCGACTCCCTTCAACAAGAGATTAGCCGACGATTTCACCAGGCCCTTGTTGCCAACGGACTTCTGGTGGTAGGGCGCAAAGACCGACTGCCACCAGGCACGGAAGGGTTATTTCGCTTGGTCGATCATCCTATGTATGAAAAGGTTGATATTCCCGAAAATATATGAATGCCAAGGAGCAT